>JAYTVF010000330.1:0-16263 GCA_043744155.1 Acidimicrobiia bacterium
TCCGTTGTCGACGCGGTGCGCGCTGCGGTTGACCTCGGAGCTGGCGCAGTCTTGTTCAACTGTTGCCAGGCCGAGTCGATCAGTGCAGCTGTCGAAACCACGGCCCGCATTGTGGGGTCAAACGTGCGGTTCGGCGGCTATGCCAATCGGTTTGCCACGGCTCACACCGACGGCGGCCAGGCCAATGAAGAACTTTCTGCCTTCCGGGACGATCTCGATCCGGTCGACTACGCATATTTTGTTCGACGGTGGATAGATCTCGGCGCCACGCTGGTCGGTGGCTGCTGCGGTATGGGTCCCGATCACATCGCCAAAATCGCCCGTCTGGCAGCGGGCACCTCAGATGACCGCGGCGATAACTGAATTGAGCATCTTCGACTTCGATGGGGGAGCGTCGCGGCCGACCAGCGGGGCCATTTTTACTTCGAACGGCAACCATTCACTGTCGACTTGAAGCAGAAGTTGATCGGTCACCAGGGCAAGTACGGAGATCTTGCCGTACCGCCCGGCGACCACCGAGGCCCGGACGCCTTTGCCCGCCCGGCCCTGCAGTGGGAAATCGGCGCACGGCACCCGCTTAAGCGCGCCGTTACCATGGCAGATCAACAGCGTGCTGCCGTCGCCAGCTACGACCGCGCCGACCACGTTGTCGGTGGGGTCCAGCTTGATGCCGCGTACACCGCCAGCAGTGCGTCCCATCGGTCGCACGTCGGATGGTACAAATCGGATGCCTTGGCCTGCCGCCGTCACCAGCAACACGGGCGAATCCTCGGGTACCGACAATGCGGCCACGAGCCGCTCGGTCGGTTCCAGCTTGATGACCGCGATGCCTCCCTTGCGATCGCCGCCCGCGAGATCATCGATGCGCTTCACATAACCGAGTGAGGTCACCAATAGTAGAGCCTCAGGGAAGTCTCTTTCAGACCACCAGCCCAGAATCGGGTCATCCTTGCCCAAACCCTGGAAAACGTTCACCGGGGCGGTGGGCTTGTCGGCGGGCAGCGAGCCGACCATGGCCCGGAAGAGTTTTCCCGTGGTGGTGACGGCCACCAGACTCGATCCAGTCGAGGTTTCAAAGGTGCGTATGGGAGAGGCGGTTGTCTTCACAGCCTTAGCGCGGACCCCATCGCGAGCGCACACGAGCGTTCCGTCGCCGAACAGGGTGACGGTCGCGGGATCATCGAGAACAAACGCAGCTTTCGAGGCCGCCACGAGGGTTTCGTTGGTGATGATGGTGCGGCGTTGGTCACCTTCGAACAAGGTGGCGGTCCCGTCCAGCTCCTTGCCGACTTGGCGTCGTAGCGCAGCGGGGGAGTTGACTAACGCCTCCAGCCGATGGCGTTCGGAACGAAGGTTCGAGGCTTCGTGTTCGAACTCGAAGCGGGCATCCTCGGTCAACTGTCCAAGGGTGAGGTCGAGCACGGCGTTGGCTTGATCCTCATCCAACCCGAAGCGGGCCATGAGGGCGGGACGAGCGATGGCGCGTGACTTCGATGTGCGAACGATGCGGATGGTTTCATCGATATCCAAAAGCGCCAACAGGTACCCGTCGAGCTTATGGACACGAATGTCGATCACCCCGATCCGTCGAAGGGATCGGTTTCGGATCACTTCGATTCGGTGAACAATCCAGGCATCCAGGGCCGTCAGCAGATTGAAGAGCTTCGGTCGCCCGATCGGATCGAGGAAGTGCATCTGCACCGGATTCGAGACCTGCAGGTTGGTGTTCACCAAAATGGCGGGCATCACGACGATGGGGTCGATGCCCGACGCCACCTTGATCACGATGCGTGTTTGACCATCTGCCGATTCGTTATTGAATCCAGCGACGCCCAAAATCGTGCCGCCGTCGACTCCGTCGGCCAACTTCTCCATAAAGGCATCGGACGAACCCGTCCTACCCGAGGTGTATGGCAGCGAGGTAACGACGATGAATTTGGCGTTTCGGGCGCCCTCTTCCACATGCCAACAACCGCGTACGACTACCCGGCCGAGACCTGTGCGGTAGATGTCGGCCAGTTCAGACCCGTTGACCACCACCGCGGCATGCGGGTAGTCGGGGCCCGGTACAAAGGCCAGCAAGTCATCGATGCTGGCCTGCGGGTTGGTAAGCAGATGATGCGTCGCCGCGATCACTTCCTGCGGGTTGTGGGTGGGTAGTGCCGAGGTGAGCCCGACCGCGATGCCCTGCGAGCCGTTGACGAGCAGGTTGGGAAAGCCAGCTGGCAACACTGAGGGCAGGGTGAACTCACCGTCATAGTTGTCAACGAACGGCACCGCCCCGGCATCAACGTCAACAAGCAGCGCCTCGGCGTTCGGGTGTAACCGGGATTCGGTGTAGCGCTCGGCGGCCGGACCGAAATCGGGGGAGCCGTAGTTGCCGTGGAAGTCGATAAGGGGGCAGCGCATCGAGAACGGTTGGGCCATGCGGGCCAGCGCGTCGTATATCGATGCGTTGCCGTGCGGGTGGAAGCGGGCCATGGTATCGCCGGTAGTACGTGCCGACTTCACGTGCGGGCGAGTAGACGAAAAGCCCAGATCCTGCATATCCCAGATAATGCGGCGGTGCACCGGCTTGAGCCCATCTCGCACGTCTGGCAAGGCTCGGCTGCGCTGCACCGCCATGGCGTAGTCGAAGAAGTCGCTTTCGAGTGTGTCGAGCACATCGACGAGTTCGATGTTGTCGGCGGGAGCGAGATCGAGCTGTAGCGCGGCAGGGTTGGCTTTGGGTTTGGCCATCAGATGTCTCCGACTTCGAGCTCGAGGGAGTCGCCTGACCGCATCAGGATCCAGTCGCGACGAGGCGGAATTTTCGGCCCGAGGAGGCGATTCACCTGCTGGTCGAACGCAGCGGAATCACTGACGCCGAGCCGGCGAATCACCCGGGTCACCGGGCTCATCGTGGCCCGAAGCTCAGATGCATCCATTTCACCCAGTCCTTTTAGGCGGCCGAACGAGGCTGAATGCTTGGGATACTTGGCGAGAAAATCGGCGCGGGCGGCCTCATCGAGCAGGTAGATCTTCTCGCCCCGCACAATGGTGGAAAAAAGCGGCGGCATGGCGTGGAACAGTCGACCAGATTCAATGAGGCCCGGCATCCAGCGGTAGAAGAAGCCGGTGAGCAGGGCTCGGATGTGCGACCCGTCAACGTCAGCGTCAGCGCAGATGACGATACGGTCATAACGCATCTTGTCGAGGTCAAAACTCTGACCAAATCCGGCGCCGAGGGACAAGATGATGTCGGCCAGCGAACCGTCCTTAGCCAGCTCTTCCAGAGACTTTCTCTGGTCACCCTTGTATGTATTTCGGGGCTTGCCCTTGATCGCCAACACGGCCTGTGACTTTGGGTCACGGGCATCGACCGCGGTGCCACCAGCCGAGTCGCCCTCAACGATCCAGACCTCGGATTCAGCGGTCGAGGCTTGACCGCTGCGGTCGCGTAGTTTGGCTGGAAGCCCGCCTCGCGATTTCGATCCGCGGGCGGTCACGGTCTTGAGTGCTTCGGCTTCCTTGTCGGATTTCAGCCGCAGCCGCATCAGGCCAATGACCAGATCGCACACCCTTTTTGCTTCCGCTGGGTGCTCGTCGAGCCAGCGCTCGATGGCGGGAAGCACTACCTGGCGAACTCGGGCCTGGACCTCCACGGTGAGGAGCTTGCCCTTCTGATTCCCGCCAAAGGCCGGTTGCGGATGCATGATGGATATCGCAGCGACAACGCCCGAAAATATGTCCCGGGTGGACGGGGACGTCTCTTTCTCCTTCAGAAATCCACGGTCGGTGATGTATTTCTGCACGGCCTCGGTGAGGGCAGCCCGGAAGCCTTGCACATGGGTGCCACCCTCGGTCGTGGCGATGCCGTTGGCGTAACCGACGACCACATCGCGGTCATTGTCAGTCCAGGCAAGGGCGAATGACACCGTGGTCGGCGGTACCTCGCCCAACCCGGACACGACCGGTGACATCATTTCGGCATCGCCACACACATCGGCCACAAGATCGGCAACGCCGTTGCGCGAGCACCATTCTTCGATGACTTTTTCTGACCCGCGCTGGTCGTCTAGCACAAACGCCAAACCTGGATTGATGTATGACTTCTGGCGGAACCGTTCCGCGATCAGATCGCGATCCCAGGGCGCTTTGCTGAGCGCGACGCCATGTGAATCGTGAAAAAGCCGAACCGTTGGCCAAAAGCGAATGGTGGTACCACGTAGCGTCTTGCCGTCGGGTCCGCGTGGCGCCTTACCCTCGAGTCGTACCGGGCCGGTGGGTGTGGAGGGATGCTCCGTGCCGTCCCGATCTACCGTGCAGGCATAGGACTGGGTGTAGCGGTTGCCGTCCTGGCAGACCGAAGCGATTGCCTTGTCAGAGAGGGCGACAGTGACGGACATACCGACGCCGTGCAGGCCTCCCGAGACTTTGTAGCCGCTGCCGCCAAACTTTCCGCCAGCGTTGAGTTCTGTCATCACCACTTCGAGCGCGGAGCGACCCTTGTGCGGGCCCCGCTCCATTGGTCCGACGGGGATACCTCGTCCGAAATCCTGCACCGTGACCGAACCGTCGGCGTGCAACGTGGTGATGATGCGATCGCCATAGCCAGCCATTGCCTCGTCGACGGAGTTGTCGATGATCTCCCAGATCTCATGATGCATGGCCCGGATATCTAGGCCGCCGAAGTACATTCCGGGGCGCTTGCGCGCCTGCTCAGCTCCGGTGAGGGCCTCGATATCT
Organism: Acidimicrobiia bacterium; assembly: GCA_043744155.1. Classification (GTDB taxonomy): domain Bacteria; phylum Actinomycetota; class Acidimicrobiia; order Acidimicrobiales; family Ilumatobacteraceae; genus JANMCE01. The sequence continues at coordinate 4,729 of JAYTVF010000330.1, forward strand.
GAGGCTGTGTATGTCATCTCGCCCGTCACAGCCATCAGCCGATCATCTCCATCTCCGCGTAGAACCGCAGATGAAGATAGGCGGAATCAGCGAGCAGTCTGTGGCAATCGGCGGATTTGGCGCACTTCGGGTGGGCAATCCACCCGAAAGTGGCGCCCTTCAACGAGGCGTTGGCGATGGTGACCGGCGCGCGGACTACGGGCGTTCGCCCAAGACCGGAGACTCAGTTCGGGTGCGTTTCAATTCCCAGAATCCCTCAACATCAGCGGCCAGCATGAGGCCGTCCCACAACTTCAATGCGTCGGCGTGGGATGGTCGACGGCTGATGACGGGGCCGAAGAAGCCGACCCGGGTGCCAACGGAGTTGGTAAAGCCCAGTAGGGGCGTGCCGACGTCGTCTCCGGTGAGGGCCAGGCCTTCGTCCATGTTGGCGCGAATTACGAGGTCGAAACTCTCGTCGTCCATCGCCGCGGCGTGGGAAATGTCGAGCCCGGCCTCGGCGAGCGCCTCGGCAGGGTCGAAGTCGACCTTTTTGTCGTGATGAATGCGTCGACCGTACGCCGTGTAGAGCGCCCCGAGTCGGGCTTCTCCTTCGGCGGCGCGCACCGATTCGAAGACACGAAGCAATTGCAGCGTTCGTACCACCGGACTGAAGAATGGGGACTCCGCGGGGGTGTTGTTTTTCAGCAAAAGGCTGATCGGCCGCCAATGAATGGTGACATGGCGCTCAGCAGCAACTTCGACGGCCCAACGGGACGTCATCCAACACCATGGTCAAACGGGGTCGAGCCAAAAGTCGAGATCCATGAAGGAAACCCTACCTCCTCGTTTCACGAGTGATCTGTGCTCGGATAAGTTCGGCAACCCGTTGTGGCTCCTCAACATGGGGAAGACCGCTCGAAAGAGGGATGATCGACGCGCCCGACGTCGCCCACACGGCCGCCTCGGTGTTGGCGACGAACCGTTGGCCTGCGCCCCAAATCACGGTTGGGTGGATGGCTGCGACATCATTCACGTCGAGGCCAATCGAGAGTCGGCCAAAGACGAAGGCCAACTGCAGATACTTCGCGCCGGGCAGTCGGCCCGCCCGTCTCGTTTCAAAAACCTCTTCGGCGGTAAGTAGTTCGGGGTCGCGGTAGGTGCGGTGTTTTTGAAACCACGTTACCGACGGCGATGACGTGAGAGCTCGCACAATGAGGTTGCCGAGCGGTGTTGATCGCACGATGTCATAGAGACGGTGGCCCCGTTTCTCCCGCTCTTGTTCGGTCTTGTGGCCAAGCCCGCTCGGGGTGATCAAGGTGAGCGTTCGAACCTGTGTGCCCGACGCGATGGTGCGCAACGCATAGGCGCCGGTCAGTGAACTGGCGACAACGTGCACACTCTCGCCCGCATCGACAATCGTGGTTTGCACGATAGATGCCAGTAGGTCTGGGTTGTAATTGAACGCTGGCCGGTCGCTGCGCCCCGTACCGAGCAGATCTGGCACCCTCACCCGATGGGTGGTTGCCAACTCGGGCACCAGCTTTCGCCACTCATATGAATGGGCGCCGGCGTAGATGCCGTGCAGAAGCAGTACCAGCGCTGCGTCGGCAGGACCAAACTCGGTCCAACGGATCTCGAACGGCCCGTATGGGGTAACTCCAGTCGACACCAACGGCAGATGCGGGCTCTCCCCGGTTGCTTCGGGTAGAGCCGTCGAAAGTTTGTCGCTCAGAGACATGCGAGCTTTGTACCCGGTCCAAGCCCAGATCAATCCTGTCCTTCTCATTTCCTCGCTCGATCTTCGGGGACGCCAAGTCGGGTGAGGTTTGGCCCATCGCCCGGTATTCACCAGACCGAGGGGCCGAAAACCGCCGCGCGGCTGAGCGCATCGCAACCGCCCGACGGCATAATGCAGATGTTCGTGCCGGCTCGGCACGTCAACCCTGCGCAAACGCTGAAGTCGGCCGGGCGGGTCGTCATATTCCGATGATCAGAGAGCGAGCGCTTTCACGGGCTGCTTCGTCGACATGAGGCGAAGACGGCCTGTCAGCATGCCGATCGCGCTGGCCAGCGCGCAAAAGGCGCCGAAACGCCAGGCGGCGTGGTAGCTGAGGTGCTGGGCGAGGGTGCCGAAGATGTATGGGCCGAGGCCCGCTCCGATGTAGGTGCCGGTTTGTGTGACGCCAGAGGCGGCAGCAGGTGACGTCGGATTGGCTCGGGCGATCGAGAGGTTGAAGAGTCCGGGCCAACCCCACCCGGCGGTGTAGGCAAGTGCGGCGCCGACGAGGAGTAGAGGCCGTTGCATGGTGGACATAAGGGCCATGCCGAGGGTTCCGATGCACAAGAGAACGGCTACTCGACCGAAGTGATCACGCCGATCCGCGCCGCGGCCATCGGCCCAAAATCCAAGGGAAAGTCGGTGAATGATGACGAGAGCGCTGCCCGCCGCGGCGAACCACCCGGCAAGCGCCGGGCTGAATTTTGCCTCGACAAACGAACTCGTCGCGAACGATCCAAGGCCCGACGCGGCCATGCCCCCGAGCCCAATGGCCACGCCGAGTAGCACTAACGTCGAAATCGGCTGGTCCCTTGGACCGCTTTGTTTGGCCCGACGGGTCGTCGTGCCGTCCACGTGCGTCACGAGCACAGCCCCTGCGCCGGCCAATAACGCGGCGATCGCGAACGCCCAGGGCCAGCCGATGGTGAGCGCGATGGTCGGTACGGCAAGCCCGCCGAGCAATGTGCCGCCGGGAATGGCCGATTGCTTGATGGCGAACGCCACGCCAAGGCGGCCATCGGGAATTGCCTGCGTGATGTACAGATTTGAGGCGGGCTGAGTGAGGGCATTCACGACGCCGCCGAGCACCAGGCAGGCGTACATGACTGTTGCGGAGCGGCCGAACGCGGCGATCATGGCCATGACTACTCCCGAACCGATGGCGGATAGTCGCATCGATTCGACCGGCCCGATCCGTTCGGCGAGTCGGCCGAACGGGGCTGAGAAGACCGACGAGACGATGTAGAAGCACATGAACGCCAGGCCCAGGCCTGATTCGGATAGGCCGAGGTCGCGCCGGATCTGCACACCGGCCGCCCCAGTCAAGAAGATAGGGAGGACTCCGGTGGTGACGATCAACACCGTCGCGATCAACGCCCGCCTCGTTTTGGCCGGATTGTTGTCGGTGCGGGGTTGGCGACGGGGTTCTGGCTCGAGGCCGGAGCTGTGGTGGCGAACGCTCATAAGTGCGGCGATCCAGCACCGTGGCGTCCGGCACCGGCGGCGAATCGAGCGGCGCCCTCGCGGGTTTCGCCGCTTCGCATGACCGCCAGCCCGAGTGCGGTCTCGTTTGACATCGCTTCGGTCAAACCGAGGCCCCATCGCTCGTGTGAGCTGCGCCGATCGCTTCGCATGCATCCCTGCGGAAACCCGGCGATCAGTTCGGCCAGTTCGATGGAAGCGGCCAAAGCCTGACCGGGCTCGCAGAGTCGGTTGGCGAGTCCCATCCGAAAAGCCTCGTCTCCGCTAACGCCTCGACCGGTGAGGATGAGGTCGAGCGCGTGGCTGTGACCGATCAATCGTGAGAGGCCCACGGTGCCACCGTCGATGAGCGGCACACCCCATCGCCTGCAATAGATGCCGAAGACGGCGTCGGTGGCCGCCACTCGCAATTCGTTGTCAGCGTTGAAGCGTCGGAACGCATCCGCCAATTGCGCCGATGTCGGACCATCGACCGCGTTGCGTACCGCGGGCCGATCAATCGTCAAGACGGCTACTGAACCGACCACCTCGAACAACACTGTCTGATCGCTCATCTGGCCACCCTAGGAGAGCATGCTCAAGCTCTCGGGTTCCTGCCGGCCCCTGGGGTCGTCCGCCTCGATGGCGCGGTTGATGAGGCAGGGATGCGTGCGAACCGCTCAGGATCGGGATCACCCGACTGCTTCAGACTGCAGCAGAGGTCCAGGTCAATCCGAAGCTGTCGGCCTTCCGCTCGAGGGCCTCAACGAATAGGTCAGTGGAGCCTTTGCACTTGTGGAGGTCTTCGGGGGTGAGCAGAAGCACGAAGCCACCGTGTAGCTCGGCCACAACGACGGGCGCCTGGGCGCCGAACGCGGAACGGATCGACTCAGGCTGGTCGTTACGATGGAAGGTGTCGAACGGAACAGGGAGTCCGGCCTGGCAGGCTTTCCATCCCGGTCTCTGACGGACCGAGTTGTGAGTGATGTCGCATAGCGAGCAGTTTCGTCGTCCAAGACGCGCCCCAACCCAGTAAGCCAGTTCCCCGCGCACGGTACTGTCAGCGTCGTACACGCCGACAAGCCGGATGATCTGTTTGATCGATGCTGCACCGTCAGAGACCATCGCAACAGCATGGCCGATCCGGAAGAGTTCGCGCCGGGCGCGATGGGGCACCGATCGACGTTGACCTTCATGTCGAGGTGTTCGCCGATCTCGACTCGCGCCTGGGTGATCGGCCCGATACCTCCAGCTGATTGGCGGACGTTGGCGAAGTCCTCGACAAACTGTCAGCTGACCAGCCTCCGTCCGATACGTATCGCCAGTTCGGCTCTCGCGGTCCGTAGCCGAGCGTGTGGCCAGGATTTCATCGCGAAGCTCTTTGGTCGGGTAGGTGATGACAAGGGTGAGGAGCGTGCCGCCCTCCGTTGGGGTGAAGGTGAGTTCGTTTAACGTGCTTGGGCCATCCATGCCGATCATCCGCTCGGTCGTCACGATGCGGTACGGCTCGTGCGAAGCGACGAGTTCGCCGGTGAATCCGAAGCGGACAGAACCGTCACCGGACTCCCATTCGTAGGTGTACGACTCGCCGATGTTGGCCGCCAACTCGCACACTGGCATGGTCCAGCCGTCCGGGCCGAGCAGCCAACCTTGCATCAACGCTGGGTCGTTGTGTGCCCGCCAGAGTTGCGCAGCCGAGCCTCGAATTACCCGCGAAATCCGCACGCGGGTGTCGTCAAGCAGTTGGCTTAGGGTGCTGGCCTCACGGGCGAAGGTGGTGAGGTCGCCGAGCACGTCGTCCATCTGACCGAGCGCGGCCTGCATCCCTTCCATCATGCCCATGCCAAGGAGTTGTTCGATCGCCTCAGCGCTGTGGAAGGTGGTGACGCATCGGAATCGGGAGCCACCGTCGGTTGGGTCGAAGGTGATGCGCATCCTCATGGAGGGCATGTCGGGATTCGGTTCTCCGTCAGCGGTGAAACCATCGACAACTTCCAACACCCGGCCCTCTTCGACGGCCTGTATGTGCCAGTAGCCGCTCGATTGGGTCCCGTCAGGTCCGGTCATGGTGTAGTGGCTCTGCCCTCCGACGGCCATGTCGTGGCGGGAGAAGGTGGCAGGCCATGTTGGCGGACCCCAGAACCGTTCGATCTGGCGGGGGTCTGACCAGGCGTGCCAGAGGCGTTCCACGGGAACGTTGTAGTCACCGACAACCCTGAGGGTGAGGGCGACCGCGTCTGAGGTAACTGTGGTGATGGGCATGGGCTTCTCCATGGGGTAGGGGCGGTGGGACGGTTTTGATCAGGGATTGGGTTCGGGATCAGCGAGTACTGCGTCGAGCTGGCTGAACCGGGCGCGCCACACCTGTTCCAGGTCGCTGAGTAACGCGCGCGCCGCGACAAGTTGCTGAGGATTCGCTCGCACGAGCCTCTCTCGACCGCGGACTTGTTTGGTCACGAGACCGGCTGCTTCGAGGATGGCGACATGCTTTTGTACGGCAGCGAAACTCATCGCGTAGCTCTCGGCGAGCGCACTCACCGAGAGCGGCTCCGGCAAGGTGCGCTGAATAATGTGACGTCTCGTTGCGTCGGCGAGCGCTCGGAACAACCGATCGGCCTTGTCGTCGCTGCGTTCCAAACATACAACCATATAGTTGTATATTAACGGTCCGTGGCTGTGTGTCAAGCCCGGCGAGAACAGAGATCCGCCGTCTTGTTGGTGTCGAGAAGACGGACCCGGTTGAGCGCATCGATTCGCGCTTCGGCGATTCGGTCGGCAGCCTTGTAGTACGGGATGCCTTCTCGGTCGGAGATGGAGAACACCTCGAGCGTGCGGTCATAGACGCGGTGTACGTTGGCCCAGGCCCGCTCTGCTTGGAAGCCGCACTTGCGGAAACGGTCGGTGTCAAAAATCGTGCCGCCAGAGTTGGCGATGTAGTCGACGGCGTAGGTGATGCCCCGAGCCTGGAGTTCGTCGCCGTGCCGGTCCTCGCTGAGGATGTTATTGGCCGAGCCGGCGACAATCGCTGGCGTAGGTCCACATGCGCAAGTCGCCGGTAGCCGGACCAAGCGCGGTGGAGTGAATAGCGATAACGGCCCGCAGGCCGCTGTCGGTGTCGTTGCAGATGACCACCTTCTTGAAGCGGTGCTGCTGCATATAGTCGAGGATTCCGGCGTCGATAGTAGAGGTCCTTTCAGGTGGCGCGGAGGGTTCGGCGATCTCGGCGGTCGGTGCTCAGATAGGCCCGATCCCGGTCGGCGTGCCGGGCACTGCCCGATTCCCTCGGGTTTGCACCAAGCTCCAGAGCCACCAGCCGCACACTACTGCGAGGGCCGGAAAGACGGCTGCAGCCAAAAGCCGTTGGCCCACCCCGGCAATTGCCGGGTTTCCGCCGCTCAGGATCGTTCCGCCCGCCACGAAGACGGCGATGTTCACCGCAAGATAGGGACGGAGTCGAACTAGATGACCCAGCGCAAACGCAACCGCAAACGGCGCGAGAAACATTCCTGCGCCGATGGGCCCGCCTCCATGCCGGCTGTCGGGCAAGGGATAGAGACCGGCCGTCACCGCAGCTGCGCCCGCCGAGACACAACAGACGGCAACGATGACCGTTGCAGCTCGTCGTGGGATGCGACGAATGCTCACGAGCATAAGTCCGATCCCACCGCACACGAGCGAGCAACCGGTCGCGAATGCTGCCACGTTGAAGACCTGGTGATACGGCCGGTCAGATGTCCCAAGGTCGCTCGCTGCCTCACGCGAGAAGCTGTATCCATCGGTCATCAGGCCACATACGAGCTGGGCGCCAAAGTACAGAACCGGAGAAATCACTCCGAACCCCAACAACACGACGATGACACGGGTTCGCATCGTCGGACGTGACACATTCCGGAGCCTACTGACCTGTCACGGTTTGCATTGGTCACGGCCGCTAGGCGATAGCGCGAGGCGACTCGGTATCGCTCATCTCGGAGCCGCCTGCGCGATGATGTCGGGCGTCGCCGCGGCGTTCGATCGAACAAGCAGATCGCCGACCGGGCCCGACCGACCAGCGTCGAACGTCGCTCGCCTCAGGCTTGTGGTGCGGCTCTACGTTGATCGTCGGCGTCGGTCACTCTTGGGTCGTTCCGTACGTCGTGTCGGAAGGCAATCAGCCGGTGATAGCTGCCGAGACACAGCCCGCTGCGAGTGCGCCGTCGGCGGTCACTCGTACCGGGAAGGCGTTTGCCGACAGCGGGGACCTTTCGTGGAAATCGCCCCACTGCGATGGCAGCAGCCAGAGTTGGTGCCATTGCTGAAGTGCCGAAGGCCTGAAGTCTTCGTTGCTGGGTCGGCGTCTGCACGTTCGACGGCAACCTTGGCGACCACCGCCCACTGCAGAACGCCCGCCTGTGCCGGCTCGAAAAGCGCCTCAAGAGCCTCAGCTCTGAGGGCTCCGCGATCGCTGGGTGCGTCAGTACTCATGCTGTGCCATGTCGATCCGAGAATGCTCACAGACGCTCACTTACCCACGCACGCGCAAATTGGCAAGCGTCGCTGCCACCTTCGGTACACCGGACATGGTCAAGGTCCTCGCTGTATAGCCTTGCGGGTGGAAAACCTCTTATTAGTTGCCAAACTCGCTGGCGCGGGCTTGTAGCGAGCGGGCGAATTTGGCGAACGTCATCGATAGGTCGGGATAGTCGACGATGGGGCTGTCGATGACTTTGCTGGTGGTCGCGAGACAAACGGCGTTGAAATCGCCTTCGAGGCGGAGGCGATCGAAGGCGATGCGATACTGCTCGACGTAGCTGGCGAGGTGGAACGCCTCATCAACGGGTAGCAGAGTGTTCTTCGGGCGTTGAGCTCGGGTCGACTTGTCATCGGCTTCGAGAATCATGACGTACCCGAACCACGGCCGAGTCGGGCCGAGGAGGCGTTCCCTGGTCGCTCGCCAGACATCGAGGCTTTGGCCGATCATTTCCTCGATGCGGTTGTTGACGTTGTTGCCAAAGCTGCCGACTTGGGATTTTAGCTCGATGATGGCGATGACTGAGTCCCCGCTCGTTACGACGGTGTCCCAGTTCTTGGTCGCCCGGTAGTAACCCGGAAGGCGACTGCTCGGGGCCGGTTCCAGCCCAGCATCTCTAATGACCTGATGGATCAGGTCCCGGACGCCGTTCAAGTGCGTACCGCCGGTAACCGATCCCCGTGTTCCCGCGTCAATGAGACCGCGGGCCCGCTGACGCGCAGTTTGGCCAGCTCGGTCTTTCCAGAAGTGCTCGATCGCGGTTTCGAACTCCGCTTCATAGTCGGGTTGTTCAGCGGCCACGAATCACCGCGGCGTCGGTCTCATTCAGGCGGTAGAGGCGAATAGCGATTTCCGTAGCGGCCACCGCATCGCGGCGGTCGAACACGTCGGCGAGCGCGACCTGATCCTCCGCGCTGAGGGTGTCGGGGTGTGGAACTCTGATTCGGCGTAGATATTGGGCTTGGAAGCGCAGCGTGCCGCCGCGCATCTTGACACAGTAGGAAGCTACGAACGCTTCGGCGACTTTGGACAGGAGTAGACCACCGAGCACCCGTAAGTCCCACTTGTCGGACACGACGTAGTACAGATTGTGATGAGGGTAGAGGCCACCGGGCTCGAGCACCGGGTGCGTCGTCATCTTCATGTCGGGAAACAAGAGCTTCTGGCGGTCAACGAGGGAATGATCGACCTTGTCGATCGTGCGATACCAGCGTCCGATAGTCTTGTTGGCGACATGGCGGAGCCGAAGTGCCGCTGCATGGTTGTTGAAATAGTCGCTCAACTGCGGGTATTTGGCGAGGTCGACGAGCGACCCGTCCTCCTCCCATGGGTTCACGAGGTACGTATGACCCCATTTGACGTCGCCGGTCGTCGTGTCTCTCGACATCGTGAGTGGCAAGAGGCGTTCGAGCTCGACCAGTGTGGTGTCGGTGGTGACGAAGAGTTCGTCTGCTCCCGTTGCGACGCCGATGCCCACGCGCGTGCCCGTGAAGGGATTCTCGAGCGGTTCGAACTGTTCGTTGAGTGCTTCGACTATGGCTACGACCTGCGGGTCGCCGCCGGGCCACGAGGCTTCGCCGCCAGTCCAATTCGCCAGGTGCGTCGCGGAGAATCGACCAGTGTTCGTCGAGCCGATGCCTGAGCGGTACCAGTCAAGGAGGGCCGATGCGTCATTCTCCGAGAAGGTGGAACCGGCCTCGGCGAGCGCCGCTGAGCGCTGCGCACCGTTGCGGAGCACGACGATCGCCGGATAGGCCGAGACCTGGGCTTCGAAAGCGTCAACGTCGTGCATCGGCAGGACGAGATCGATCGCGTAGTCGCTCGTAATGAGCGACCGGAGCCCGCGGCCGTACTGATTACGCATCCACCGGTCGGCGCAGATGAAAGCGACAACTCCCTCCGGCGCAAGGCTCCGCAGGGCCGCTTCGAAGAATGCGACGTAGACGTCGGCGCGGCCCAGCATCGTCGGCCAGGTACGTCGATAGGTCTCGTACAGCGAGGTAGGCACGTCTTCTGGCCGAATGTACGGTGGGTTCCCGATGACAAAATCCACCGTTGGCACGGTGAACGCACCGAACAGGCCGCCGTACTCGGGCTGTGTCAACAGGTAGTCGTTGGTAGTCACCCAGCCAGCAGCCAGAGACTCGGCGGTCCCTGCAGCAGCACCGCCATCGGTCAACAGTTCACTCACGACATGGCGGGACGCCGCGACGTTGTCGAGGAGCAGATCGGTCGCGGTGATTGCGTTGCCAGTAGTAGCGAGATTCCGGCCATGACGCCGGCACGATTCGATGAGCCGCTCGACCATCGGGCCAAGGAAGGCACCGGTGCCACACGATGGCTCGACAGCGCGAAGGGCTCCGAGATCGCGATCTGGGGTATAGCCCGCCAGGTCAAGGATGAGATCAACGATCCATCGGCGCGTAAAGACTTCACCGTGCTTGCGGTCACGGATCGCAGTCGCTGTCTCCACACTCACGATCGTACGCGAGGGGTGTGACAACGAGTCGCATGCTGGGAGGGGTAGCGCTAACCGTGGGCATCTAGTTCGATCCGGTGGCAGAACTGATTAGTGGGTTATGGCATACTTGTGGCATGAGTCGGGTACGAGTGAGCACGACGGTCGATAGCGACTTACTGATGCAGGCGCGGCACAGTTGTGCTGGGGCGGCCGACTCGGTAGTCGTGGACGCTGCATTGCGGGCGCTTATCGCTCGACACCGGGCCGACCGGATCGATCTGGCGTATGCGGCCTACGACGAGTTTCCACTCGATGAACCCGACGCGTGGGGTGACTTGCAATTATTCCGTGAGGCCGTGGCCCGCTCGTGAGTGACCTTCCCCGTCGGGGGGAACTGTGGTGGTGTGATCTTGCCGGGATCGGCGGTCGTCCAGTTGTCGTACTTTCGAGGGATAGCGCTATTCCTCGGCTCGGACGGGCGCTGGTCGCTCCCTGCACGACCATAATCAGGGGTTTGCCGAGTGAGGTTGTCCTGGAGCCAGGCGATGACCCGGTACAGCGGCGAAGTGCGGTCAACCTTGATTCGGTGGAGAGCGCGTCTCTTGCGTTGTTGACCGAACGGTTAGGTGTCTTGAGCGAATTGCGGATGCGCCACATTTGCGCTGCGCTCGAAGTCGCTATCGATTGCCAGCCGTAGTGTGCGGGTGGCAGTCGTGGATCGAGTTCAATACTTGACGCAGGACACAGCTTGCAGCAGACGAACTGCCTGCGATATCTGGCCAGGGTCGATCAACTGGGCGACGCGTTATGGGGATTGCTGTCGTGCTAGTCAAGTCGTTGAAGCACCTGCTCGATGATGAGTGCCGCGGCTGCGTCGATGTCATATCCCTCGGGCCAAGTGCCGGTCAGCACGACGAGATCATCACGAAAACGCGCCTCTCGGGTCTTGGCGAGGAGGGTAGGTGTTGACCTCGATCTTGATCTTCACCGTTCCGTTGCCGGACTCGAATGGTGCCTTGAGGAGGACTTTCGGGTATTTCGAGACGTCGTATCTGACCTTCATACCGAGGTCATCGCCGACACGGCGGAGCGCGCCGATGAGTTCGCCGATCCCGCCGGCGGAGCTGCGGACAAAGTCGAGATCTTCGCTGTACCTCAGACCAGGGGAGAGGTGAAGTTTGTGGAGGCAGGTGCCGCCTCGGAAGACAAGCTCCTCACCAAGGTAGTCGTGGTTGGCGATCTCAACGATGAGCCGAGACAGGATGAGGTCTTGTTCGAGTTGTTCGTCGTGAGGCCAGGCGACGACGTTGGACCAGGCGTCGATGGCGAGTTGCGGGATCACAG
>JAYTVF010000331.1:0-16237 GCA_043744155.1 Acidimicrobiia bacterium
GACCTTCAAATGCCGCTCGTTCCGCCGGGCTGGGCTCTTTCCAGCCACCGCAACACTCGCGACTCGTGCGCCCGAATCGAGTTGACGTTCCAAGTGGCGAACCGCACGTCCAACAGCATGCCCGATCGCTCTGGCCCCCGTCATCTGACTACGTGCCGCTCAACCCTGATGGAAGTCAGCGTGCGAGAATCATCTCGGGATCAAAAAGGGGACAATCCATGACTGATGACGTTCGCACGGCGTACCGCACCTGCCCGCTCTGCGAGGCGACCTGCGGGCTGGAAATCACCCTCACCAATGGGCAAGCCACCCGCATCCGAGGGGATCACGACGATGTGTTCTCTCACGGGTTCATCTGCCCTAAGGGGTCGACCCTCATTCAACTGCAGCACGATCCCGACCGCTTGCGCCGACCGGTCGTGAAACAAGACGGGCATTTCGTTGAAGTCAGTTGGGATGAAGCCTTCGCCACCATCGAGGCCACCCTCATGCCCATTCTGGCCGAACACGGACGAGATGCCGTAGGTCTCTACCTCGGCAACCCGGGGGCACACACGCTGGCGTTGATGCTTTTCAATCGGAACGTAATCACGGCCTCGGGCAGTCGCAACCGCTTCTCGGCCTCCACCGTCGATCAACGCCCTAAGGAAATTTCGGCTTCACTGATGTTTGGTTCCGTGGCGATTCCTGTGCCCGACCTTGATCGCACCGACCTCATCGTGTTGCTGGGGGCCAACCCGTACGCATCCAACGGATCGTTATGCACGGCGCCCGACTTCCCAGGGCGACTCGAAGCCATTCAAGCCCGCGGCGGCAAAGTGATCGTCGTCGATCCACGTCGCAGCGAAACGGCGGCCCGAGCCGACCAACACCTGGCCATTCGACCCGGCACGGATGCGCACCTCTTGGCTGCCATTGCCCACACCCTCGTGGCCGAAGGCCTCACCGATCTCGGGCCGTTGTCCGATCATGTTCTCGGGCTCGACGACGTTGTCGACGCCGTCGCCGACTATTCGCCTGAGCGCGTAGCTGATGTCTGCGGGCTGTCGGCGATCGAGATCCGTGAGCTGGCGCGCGCGCTCGTCGCGTCGCCTACGGCAGCGGTGTACGGCCGCATCGGCACCTGCACGCAAGAGTTCGGCACCCTCGCGTCGTGGCTGGTCGACGTCGTCAATCTGCTGAGCGGCAACCTTGATCGCGTCGGCGGTGCCATGTTTCCCCAGGGTGCGACCGGGCAGGCATCCAGCAAAGGCAAGCCCGGGTCGGGCGCAGGGTTCCGCATGGCACGAGCCCGTTCTCGGGTCAGCGGCGCTCCCGAATCACTCGGGGAATTCTCGGTCAGCGTCCTCGCTGAGGAGATCGAGACGCCAGGTGACGGTCAGATACGCGCACTCATCGTCATCGGCGGCAACCCGGTGTCATCCAATCCGAACACCGAGCGTCTCGACCAAGCCGTGGCCGGCCTGGAGTTTCTGGTGTCGATCGATCCTTACATCAACGAAACCAGTCGACATGCAACGGTGATCTTGCCGCCGCCGACGGCGCTACAAAAGAGTCACTACGACTTGGCGTTGTACAACCTGGCCGTGCGTAACGTGGCCAACTACTCGCCGGCCGTCGTCGAGGCGGACGCCGATCAGCTTGAAGAATGGCAGATCCTGCTGCGACTGGCCGCGATTCTGGCTGGCGAAGGCGCGAACGCTGACGTCGACGCCACCGTTCGCGCCATCGGCGTTGGCATGCTCGGCTCGGCCGTTCGGGATTCACACGGCCTGGTGTTCGGCCGTGACGTGACCGAACTTGACGACCTGTTGGGCTCGCGTCGCGGTCCCGAGCGACTGCTTGACATCATGCTGCGTACCGGTCCGTACGGTGATGGTTTTGGATCAAAGCCCGGTGGTTTGACACTCGATGCCCTCATCGCCAACCCCCACGGCGTCGACCTCGGTCCCCTACAAGGAGGGCGTCTCCCCGACCTGCTGCGCACCGCGTCCGGCAAGATCGAGCTTGCTCCGCCGATGCTGCTCGATGACATGGCTCGCCTGCGGGCCTCGCTCGATCGCAATTGGTCAGACGGCATGGTGTTGGTCGGACGACGCCATCTGAGATCGAACAACTCCTGGATGCACAACGTGAAGGTGCTCACCAAGGGCCGAAACCGATGCACGTTGCAGATCCATCCATCTGACGCCGCGCGCCTCGGCATCATTGACGGTGATCCGACTCGCGTCACGTCACGGGTCGGCGAAGTGGTCGTGCCCGCAGAGGTCACGGTCGGCATTCGTCCGGGGGTCGTGAGCATCCCGCACGGGTTCGGCCAAGACATGCCCGGCGTACAACTTTCGATCGCCAGCGCCTACGGCGGAGTAAACACCAACATCCTCACCGACGAGGCGTTCCATGACGTTCCGTCAGGCAACATCGCGCTGAACGGCGTCCCCGTCACCGTCACCGCCGCCGTCGGGTAACGGTAGCGGTCGGGTAAAGGCACGTTGCGGTCGCCGCAGTGGACGATCGGCCGGGCGAGCCGGGCCGGGCGAGCCGCGATGCAGGCCGGAACGATGCCTATTCAGTCGGTAGCTCGACCGGCATCCCAGCTACAATCAGGGGGTGTCCGAGCGTCGATTGATCCTGACGTTCGGGTTACTCACCGGCCTGCTCGCATCGGGCTACGGCGTGATGTTCACGGTGCTCGACGACTATCGGCGGCTCTACAACATTCAGGCTGGAGCGCTCGGCGTCGTGGTGGCGATCGGGTTCTTCTCCTCTTTCGCTGCGCAGGTGGGGTTGGCGCCTCTGGCCGACCGCGGGCACGCACGACAATTGGTCGTCGTTGGCATCGCCGCCACGGTGATCGGCTTGCTCGGTATGGCCTTGAGTACCCACATCGCGGGCCTGCTCATCGCTCGGCTGATCATGGGTCTCGGGGCGGGCATGGCCGTGCCCGCCGTGCGCCGGATCGTCATCCTGGCGGCGCCGAACGACATTGGGCGCAACATGGGCATGCTGCTTTCGACCGATGTCGGCGGGTTCGCCGCCGGCCCTGCCATCTCGGCCGTACTCGTCGGCCCTTTTGGACTAAAGGCCCCTTTCCTGTTCATTGCCGCAGCGACTCTGGCGTGCGTGCCGGTGGTGTTGCGACTTCGGGTCGAGGAAAGCACAGAACCTCCCACGGAACGGTTTGCCTTTTACCTTTTGAAATCACGGCCTTTCCTGTCGGCCATCGCACTCGGATCCGCAGTCTTTGTCATGATCGGTACCTTCGACGCGCTTTGGGTATTGGTGCTCGACGACCTCAGGGCCAGCGAGTGGATCAAGAACCTTGGTATCACCCTCTTCGCCATGCCCCTGGTGGTGCTCGGCTCCGTTGGCGGGCGTATGAGCCAACGACTCGGCCCCTTCCGCGTCGGCACTTTCGGCCTGCTCGTCGGCGCATTCTGCATGTTTCTCTACGGCCAGATGCCCACCGGTGGAGCCATGATGGCGGTGGGAATGGTGCATTCGCTCAACGACGGCTTCACCGTCAGCAGCACCGGCGTGGCGGTTGGGATGAACGTCGCCCCCGAGCGTCAAGCCGGCGCACAGGGCCTGCTCGGCGGATTCCAGACCCTGATCGCCGGAATAGTCGCCATAGCGGCTGGTGAGATTTATCAGCATCACGGTCGCACGACGGCCTACACACTCTCTGCCCTGCTTATGGCCGCGCTTGTGGCCACGGGTGCTGCCTACGCCACAACCGGCGGCGTTTGGGCAACGCGTTCGGAACTGGTGCCGTGACCTACACGAGGGCCAAGAAAGTGTCGAAGACAAACGCCGACACCGTGCCGACGCCTTGACGAATGGGAGGTGAAAGTAGCCGTGTCGCGACGAACGCCGAGACCGTGCGTTCAGCTGCCTGCGGTATCTGTCGGGTCGGGGGTATCCAAGGGTGGCGGCGGGCTGCCGTAATCCTCGGGCTCCTTCACGCCGTCCCAAACGAAGACCTGATCGCGGGTGTGCAGGATGTCGCCGATGTATTCGGCAATGTGCATGGGGATACGAACACATCCATGCGACGCCCCCTTGAACGGCACGTCCTCATAGCCATGTATGGCGATGCCGCCGTTGAAGAACATCGGGTTGTAGACCTTGCCGAGCGGGATGTCGTACCAGCCCTTCTCCTTTCGGTCGATCTTGTAGACACCGGCTGGGGTGAGCGACACACCGCACATTCGCTTCAGGCGCTGACCATTGGGCAATGTTGTCGTGGTCGCACCGGGCCAGGCGGCAACATTGCGTGGCTGGGCGCACCATTTCTCGCCGCTGCCGCTCGAGATATGGGTAATCAGTGCGATGTTGTTGTCGACGTACACGACCATCGTTTGCGACGGCAGGTCGATCTCGGCATGCGTCGAGGACGCCTCGGGTCGTCGAGGCGGCAGGGCCAGGGGTGCCATGACCTTGGCGTAGAGCTGAGGCGACACCCGACCGTCGACATCTTCACCCGTAAGGCCGAGCACTCGTTGCTGATACACCCAGATGGCCGACTTGGTGTTATCGGCGTAGTACCCGTCAGGCTTTTTGACGTCGAAATGCAGTTCGTTCAGCCGTTCTTGCAGCTTGAGCACATCATCGCCCGACTCCCCCGGGCCAAGAGGGCGCTGGGCTGGCACATCCGCGGCGTCGGGAATCGCAATGGTCTTTCGTAGCGGCACCGCTTCGCCCACGGTGGTAGCGACTGTCGTCTCAATGGCCTCGGTCGTAGGCACCGGTTCGGCGGTGAGCGTGACGTCCGGGTGCGTTTGCGCACAACCGGCCGCCAGCAGCATCGCCACCGAAATGAGCGCGACGCGCCAGTCCTTGCACTCCACGGTGCCTAGGCTAGAAGATCCGGGCAAGTCACCCGCGATTTTGTACGTGCTGGAAACCGAATCGGCCCTTGATGCAGAGGTTTCCGTGGGTCACAGAATGATCTGATGGCGAGGTAACCTTGACGATCTCGTTGTCCTGCACGTGCAGGGTGAGGTTGCAGCCCACCCCGCAATACGGACAAATGGTCGTGGTCTGGGTCTGGTCTTCCTCGCGCCAGGTTCCCTCGGCCCGTTTCGTGAACTCAGTCGAGAATACAAGAGCGCCTGTGGGGCACACAGCGATACAGTTGCCGCAATATACGCATGCCGAGTCTGGAAGGTCGACGGCGTATTCAGTGGAGATATGCGCATCGAAACCTCGCCCGGCGACGGCAATCGCGAAGGTTCCCTGCCACTGCTCACCGCAGGCGTCGACGCACTTGTAGCACAGGATGCACTTGCTGTAATCCCGCACGTAAAGCTCGTTGTCGACCTTGGCTGGCTGAGCCACTGTCGCCGCTGTCGCGCCCAAAGGCGCATGGTGTTCGCCGGCCTTCAATCCATCCCGCACCCCGGCCGCAGCGGGCATCGACGAAGGCCCGAAGCGGGTCGGGTCGGCGCCGTAGTCAGCCATCCAGCCCGCAACATTGGGTGCTATCGACAGGTCGACTGATGAGCCGAGTAGTTCGAGGACCAGTTTGCGCGAGTGCCGGGCCCGATCCGAGCCGGTCTTTACGACCATGCCCGGTTCGGCTTTTCGAGAGCATGACGGTATCAGCGTGCGGCTGCCTTCGACCTCCACCATGCAGACGCGACAAGCGTTGACCGGCGTGAGAGTCTCGCCGTAGCACAGCGTCGGGATGTCTTTTCCGTTCCGACGACAGGCATCGAGAATGGTGGATCCCTCGGCGACTTGTACATCTTGGCCGTCGAGCGAGAATGTGATCAGTCGCTTGGGCAAGCCGACCTGGGTAACGGTCACGACAGCACTCCGAGCCGGTCGATGGCGGATTCGATGGCGTTCCAGGCCGTTTGGCCGAGCCCGCAGATGCTGGCGTCGCGCATTACTTGGCCCACGTCACGAAGCAATTTGACGTCGTCAGGGCTGCCGCCGGTAGTGAGCCGCACGATGGCTTCCTCCTGCCGCACGGTGCCTACTCGACAGGGCACACACTGCCCGCAGGATTCCTCCCGAAAGAACCCAGCGATTCGTCGCAGGAACGCGGCCATGTCGACCGTGTCGTCAAGCACCATGACCACACCCGAGCCGAGCGTGGTGCCCGCTGCCCGTGCCGCCTCGAGGCTAAGTTCCAGATCGAGCTCATCGGGACGCACAAAGCCGCCCGCCGCGCCACCAAGGAGCACAGCCCTCAGATTGCCAGTGACACCCCCGGACAAGCTCAACAGCTCGGCCAGGGTAGCGCCGAAAGGCACCTCGTACACGCCCGGCCGACCGACGGCACCGGAAATGCAAAACAGTTTGGTTCCCGTCGACCCAGCCGTGCCGATGTCGGCGTAGGCCGGGCCGCCGTTGGCCAGAATCGGCAGAACGTTGACAAGCGTTTCGACGTTGTTGACGACGGTCGGCTTGCCGAACAGCCCCACCTCGACGGGGAACGGTGGCTTGTTGCGAGGCTCACCCCGGTATCCCTCGATCGAGTTGAAGATGGCGGTTTCCTCACCGCAGATATATGCCCCAGCGCCGCGCACGATCTCGATATCGAACGTGAAACCGGCGCCCATCACGTCGACACCGAGTAGACCGCGCCGCCGCGCCGTGTCGACGGCTGCCCGAAGGTGATGCATGGCCCGCGGGTATTCACCCCGTAGGTAGATGTAGCCCTGCTCGCATCCGGTGGCGTACGCGGCGATGGTCATGGCCTCGACCAGGGCGAAGGGGTCACCCTCCATGAGCACGCGATCTTTGAAGGTACCCGGCTCGCTCTCATCGGCGTTGGCCACCAGATAGCGGGTGCGTACGGGTTGTTTGGCGACGGCATCCCATTTACGGCCGGCAGGGAAGGCGGCACCGCCGCGCCCTACCAGCTTGGCGTCGAGTACCTCGCGAATCACCCCGCTGGGGCCGATCGTCGTTGCTCGCCGAAGTGCGTCGTAGCCGCCATGTGCCCGATAGTCGTCCAGAGACAGCGGATCGACACGACCAATTCGACCGAGGAGCACCAACGAAGGATCACCAGCCTGGGGCACCGCCATTTCGGGGGGAGCCTCTGGCGGGATGGCCGACGGACCCTCATGCACGGCGCGGATGACGTCGGGGATCGCTGCGGGAGCCATAACTGCGTGCTGCACCGGCGAGCCCGACTCGATGACCAGCACGGCCGGACCCCGGTCGCACAGGCCAAGGCACGGGCTTTGCAGCCAGCTGACCGGGCCTTCAGTCTCGCCTGGCGGGCCGAGTTCGCTCGTCAGAGCATCGGTGACAGGCGTAGCGAGGCGTTGGCAGGCCAGATCGGTACAGACGTGAACCACTCGAGGCGGCTGGGGTCGCATGGGGAACAATGCATAGAAGCTGGCGACGCCGTATGCCTCAGCCGGTGGCACGTCAAGGCGACGACACAGTTCACCCAACCCACCTGGGCTGATCCAGCCGACCCGATCGTTTAGGGCATGCAGCGCGCCCAGCAGATGGTGCCGTCGAGCCTGAGCCTGGTGGAATCCACCCGTCTCGCGAGTCCATCCCTCTTCGACGAATGACGGCCCCAACAGGTCGTCAAGCGCATCTGTTTCCGCGGCGGTGGCCTCGGCTTCGGGAAAACGAAGATCCATTCGGTTCAGTCTCCTGCGACGGGCACAAGCGCGTCGATCTTGTCGACGCGCACGGCTGACGCCTTGAACTCAGCCGTGCCAGCCTTTGGGTCGGTGGCTTCGATCGTGAGCACATTGGTGTCGATGTCATCGGGGAAATGCATCGTCATGAAAACGAGCCCGGGTCGAAGGGCTGGGTCGATACTGACCGGCGCCGTAAGAGTGCCGCGACGCGAGCTGACACGAACCATCTCACCGGCGTGCACCGCCAACTTCTCGGCGTCGATCGGCCCAAGGTCGATTGATTCACCCCGCCGCAGCGGTGATTGAAACCCGCCAGATTGCACCCCGGTGTTGTATGAATCGAGCCGACGCCCGGTGGTGAGCCGCAACGGGAATTCATCGCAAAGGGCATCGACCGGCGGATCATCGATGACCACAGAGAAGGGCGCCAACCGGCCACGCTTGGCCAGATCTGGGTCCCAGAGACGACCATGGAGAAAGCTCGGTTCCAGTTCGGTCAGCGACGGGCATGGCCACTGAATGCCGCCGAGTTCATCCAGACGGGCATAGGTCATGCCGTAGTGCATTGGTGAGAGCGAACGCAGTTCGTTGAAGATGTCCTCGGCGGTCGGGTAGATCCAATCGTGGCCGAGGCGGCGAGCGATTTCCAAGATGATGTCGACGTCGTCCTTGGTGCCCTCGGGGGCCTGTAACGCCTTGCGCACGCGTTGCACCCGACGCTCGCTGTTGGTCACGGTGCCGTCGGTCTCGCACCACGCGGCCGACGCCGGCAACACCACATCGGCCAGCTGTGCTGTTTTGGTGAGAAAGATGTCCTGAACCACCATGTGCTCGAGGTTCTCGAGTAGCTGGACTGCGTGCCCCGAATCGGCTTCGGATTGGGCCGGGTTTTCGCCGAGCACGTACAGCGCTTTGAGTTCTCCTCTCCCCATCGCTTCAAACATTTGGGTGAGGTGCCAGCCATAGTGATCGGGGACGTTGGAGCCCCAGGCTTGGTCGAATTTGGCCCGAGCGCCGGCGTCGAGGATGTCCTGGAAGCCGGGCAGCTTGTTTGGGATAGCGCCCATGTCGCCCCCACCTTGCACATTGTTCTGCCCGCGCAAGGGGTTCAGGCCGGCGCCGTGGCGACCGACATGTCCACACAGCAGTGCCAAATTGATGAGCGCCAGCACGTTGTCGACGCCATTGTGGTGTTCGGTGATACCGAGCGTCCAGCACATCTGGGCCCGATCGGCTTTGGCGTAGGCGTGCGCCAGCTGACGAATCGCGTCCTCGGGAACACCGGTGACGAATGAGCCGACCTCGAGCGTCCAGGATTCGACCGACGCCTTGTACGCCTCGAAATCTGTGGTCGATCGCTCGATGAACGACCGATTGGCCAGACCAGCAGCGATGATTTCCCGGGCAATGGTGTTCGACAAGGCGATGTCGGTCCCGACATTCAGCCCGAGCCAACGATCGGCCCATCGCGCCGTCTCGGTGCGGCGAGGGTCAACGACGAACAGCGCGGCACCCTTGCGAACACCAGCCAGAACGTGGTGAAAGAAGATGGGGTGGGCGGCGCGTGCGTTCGATCCCCACAAGACGATGAGGTCAGTATCCTCAATCTCGGCGTACGAACTGGTGCCGCCGCCTGCCCCAAACACTGTGGCCAGACCGACCACGCTGGGAGCGTGTCAAGTTCGGTTGCAGGAGTCGATGTTGTTGGTGCCGAGAGCCACCCGAGCGAACTTTTGCGCCACGAAATTCATCTCATTGGTGGCCTTTGAGCACGAGAAGATGCCGACTTCACGCTCGCCTCGGCTAGCGAATCCAGCGGCGGCACGGTCGAGGGCTTCGTTCCACGATGCGGGACGAAGTACCCCGTTCTCACGGACGAGGGGCTGGGTGATGCGCGCGTATGGTGTCGTGCGATGCTGCTTCATCACTCCATCCTTTCATGAATGCCAGAGGGGGTCTTTGTAACGTTGTCGGTTTTTGCCGACCAAGCTTCGAGCCGCTCGTGAAGGTGGGCGACATTGTGCTCATTCTCAGGTTTCATCAGAACAGACCGCAGAATTACACCCGTTGCCTGGTCAGTGACACAGCCAGGATGGCGGGCGCTCAAGGCCGCCGCAGAGACGGTATAGGTGGCGATAAAGATCGGGTCGACGGAGTCGTTCATGGCCGTAGCAAAGAGTCGTTCGGCCGCTGAAGCTACCTGGGAGAGGCTACCTTGGCGAGGAAAGAAGGTGACGATATCCAAATCCGCATCCTGGAAAAGCTGCAGCACAGTCGACTCGTTGAGCATCTGGCGCCATTGTCTTGCTGCTCGCAAACCGGCGGCTAGGCGGGCGCCAAGGCCCTCCATCGACCAGGGCACGACCTTTCTCGTGAGCCACAGCGCGGCAGCGGCAGCACCGGCTCGCGAGCACTCGAGACTGATCTCACCGAGGTGAAGGTCGGGCGAGGTGAAGTAGGTATACGGCGAATCGTGCAGGTAGAACCGGCCTACCGTGGGGTCACGAAACAGCACCGCGCCACACCCGAAGGGCTGCAGGCCGTGCTTGTGTGGATCAACGACCACTGAGTCGGCCTCGGCAATGGCTCGGAACGATGCGGCCGGAATGAGGTCGCTATCCGCCCAGGCCAAGATGGAGAAGAAGCCGCCATAGGCCGCGTCGACGTGTACGCGAACGCCAACATCGTGTGCCATTGGCACGATCCGCTCGATCGGATCGACCATACCCAACCCGGTCGTGCCGGCGGTGGCGACGACGGTGCCGAGACGACCTGTTCGCAGCAATGATTCCAGCTCGACGATATCCATGCGGCCGGTCGCATCGGTGGGCACCGCTATTGCCTCGACTCCCAGAACGTGACACATGCGGCTGTGGGTGTAGTGCGCCTCGGTACTGAAGGCCACCGCCTTAGTGGGGTGCAACTCCCGGGCGATAAAGAGCGCTTCAAGGTTGGCAATCGTGCCGCTACTGGTGAGATGGCCGAGCGAGTTGGCCGGCAGGTGGAACATAGCTGCTAGCTCGGGAACGAGTTCCTTCTCCATCGTGCTGGTCGGCTCACCGCCGTCGAGAGCGTGATTGTTCGGGTTGTGCAGCATCGCAGCGAGATAGCCGATGACCGCAGCCGGGTGCGGTGGTTTGAGCATCTGACCGATGTAGCGCGGGTGGAAGAAGGGGTAATTTCCCTCGAGACGTTTCAAGAGTTCGTCAAGCGCTGCAGCCAGCGTGGCGTCGTCCGCCGACGTTGAGGAATAGGCAGGAACCGGGCCCCAGTTCTCGGCCCACTGATCAAAGCCGGTCACTGCCTGGTCTAGCCAGAAGCCCAGCGGCTTTCGCACCTCGCTCATGGCCAGGATGCTAGGCGGCCGCGCCCACTGCGCGCGGCCGCTGATCTCTCATCACGCTAGAGGCCTTTGGAGAACTCCTGGTCAAAGATCGACCCAACCTGGGTCGCCGCCAAGTTGTACGTCGACTTGGCCACCTTCTTGAGCGCCATCACGTCTTGCAGCGAACGCACTCGCTGCAAAGCGCCCGCTTCACCGACCGAATAGATCGAGAGCCGGGATTGGTCGAGCAGATGGCGAGTTGGCCGACATTCAGTGTCTTCGCCGTAGTCCTCGTACAGCAGCACGGCGCCACGCTCGAGGGCAGAAACCGAACCCTTGAACGCCGCCACTTCGGAGCCTTCTACGTCGAGCTTGACCACCATTGGCGTACCATCGGCAACACCGGCGGCGACCGAATCGACAGTCACGGTGCGGACTTCCTCGACCCGGGCAACGCCGCTGCGGTCGGTCAACCATGCGGCATCGAGCGACGATCCGGCATGCTTGCCCCACGTGGTGATCTTTACGACGTCACCAACGGTGTCGGAGATGGCAGCGTGCACCGGTTCGATGTTGTGCCCGTTGCGTTCGCAGTTTCGCAGCAGTTTCGCGTAGGTAGTGCCGAGCGCCTCAATGGCGATAGAGGGGTGCGACCCCATCTCCTTCGAACTGGCCAGCAGACTCCAGTAGCCATAGTTCGCGCCGCCGTCGATGAACGTGTAGGGGATGTTTCGCACGCGTTGCAGGATGGCGAGTAAGTCGGCCTCGTACACGAAGCTGGCCGAAAGGAGGCGATTCCAGTAGAAGTCGTCGAGTTCGAACACGAAGTTCGTATCGTCGTTCAGTTTCACCGCGCACTCGATGTCCTTCGGCGCGATTTTTCCGACCGCTTTGCCTGCCGCGACGAGGCCCATGCCGTTCGCGACCGACTGGGTGGTGCCCCCAGCCTGCACTGCCGCCACGAGAGCCCGACCCCAAAGAGACGAAGGGGTCAAGGTCACCCGGCCTCGTTTGGCAAGATTGTGTCCAGAATTCATCTGACTATGGTAGCCAGCGGCCTGTAGGCCAACACAGAGTCGGCCGGACCATTTGCGGCTGCCTCGTTTAGGTACCTGTGGCGTCGAGCGCCTCGGAGAACACCGACAATGCGTGGGCGATCTCGTCTGCCGTCACGACGAGGGGTGGCATCCAGCGGATCACGTTTCCGTAGGTGCCGGCGTTCATCAGAATGAGGTTGCCCTGCTGCAGACAGTGCTTGATCACTGCAGCGACCCGAACCGGATCATCGAATTGGGTGGCCACCATCAGGCCCGGCCCCCGCACCTGCACGATGGCCGGATGCTTGGCGGCCAACGCCCGCAGCCCTTCGCGAAGTTGTTCGCCCCGCTCCTGAACGTTCGCCATGAACCCGTCGGAGGTCAAAATATCCAGCGTCGCCATGGCCGCAGCGCACCCGATTGCATTGCCGCCGTAGGTGCCGCCGTGCGAACCGGGGGGCCACTTCGCCATCAGTTCAGCCGACGCGCCGAGCACCGAGAACGGGAATCCCGAAGCAATGCCCTTGGCCGTACAGATGATGTCGGGCACGACACCGCTGTGGTCGATGGCGAACATCAATCCGGTTCGGCCGCACCCTGACTGCACCTCGTCGGCGATGAACATGATGCCGTGCTCCTTGCAGATGGCCGAGATGCCCTGCAGAAATCGCGCCGACGCCTGAATGTAGCCGCCCTCACCCAACACCGGCTCGAGGATGATCGCTGCGGTCTCCTCTGGAGCCGTCATGCTCTTGAGTAGGTGCCGTAGACCATCGAGCGCCCGGTCGTCCTCCACATCTGCATCCAGCGCCAGAGGATCGGGAAACGGCGCCACATAAATGCCCGCCGGCAAGGGCGCGTGCCCGGCGCGGTACCCCGTCTTGGAGGTAGTCATCGCCATCGCGAGATGTGTTCGGCCGTGGAAGCTGCCGGAGAAGACGATCACATGCGGTCGTTTGGTGGCCTGCTTGGCCAACTTGACCGCTGCCTCGGTGATCTCGGCGCCGGAGTTGGCGTAGAAAAAGGTGTCGATGTCGCCGGGGGACATAGCCGCAAGGCGCGCCGCCAGCGGTTCAAGCAGATCGTGGCGATAGACGTTGACCTGGGCGTGAACGAAGCGGGCAGCCTGGTCGGCGATCGCCCGCACGACGTGGGGATGGCAATGCCCGGTAGAGGTAACTGCAATGCCGGAGGAGAAGTCGAGATACCGCTCACCCTCAACGGTAGTGACCCAGCAACCTCGGCCGGACACCACCTGCAGATCCGTGACCGAAAACCAAACAGGGGCGAGATGAGATCCCACGGTGCACCTCCTTGTGCAGCAGGCATCCTATGTCAGGGCCGAACGCCGTGGCAGCGGTGGATGTCAGCGCACAGAGCCCAGCGACGATCGCTGGTGACCGAACGTGTCGAAGTTGGCCGGTTCGAGCCATCTCTCGAACGCCTCGCGCACAGCAGGCCAGTCGGTATCCAAAATCGAGTACCAGGCGGTGTCGCGGTTGCGACCCTTGGTGATCGCTGCCTGCCGGAAAATCCCCTCGAACGTGAACCCGTAACGCACAGCCGCGCGCCTGGACGGCGCATTCAGGCTGTTGCACTTCCACTCATATCGCCGGTAGCCGAGGTCATCCATGGCATAGCGCATCATCAGAAACATCGCTTCTGTGCCCATGACGGTGCGTTGGATCAGGGGCGAGAACGTAATCCACCCGACCTCGATTGAGCCGTTGGCCGGGTCGATCCGCAAGAATGATGCGGTGCCGATCGCCTGTGCGGTGGCCTGGTCGATGATGGCGAAGTGCAGCGGATCATCGGTGGCCGCGCACGCAGTTGCATACGCCCGATAGGCGGTCGAATCCGAGAACCGGTCCGTCGGCAAGTACGTCCAGTCACTGCCGTCGGGCGCCAACTGGTAGGCGTCGAACAGGTCATTTGCGTGGCGGAGCGGATCAAGCGGCTCGAGGCGACAGCTACGGCCCACGATTGTGATGCGCTCGGGTCGGGGCCTCGAGGTCCAGCCTGGAACGAGTGCTCCAAGCGGTTGCCCGGCTTCATTGAGTTCAGTCATCGATGAGCGACTTTCGATCGGGCGGTGTCAACGATCCACGCAATCGCGGGATCGGGCTGGGCGAGCATCTCCGGGTGCCATTGCACGGCCAGCACCGGTCGTCCCGGAAGTTCGACGATCTCGATCACACCGTCGTCGGCATGTCCGCTAGCCACGAGACCGCCACCCAGGTCGTCGAGCACTTGGTGATGCAGACTGTTCACGGCAAGGTGGGCACCGAACACCGCACGGGCGGTGGAACCAGCGATGGTCACGACCCGATGGAAGCGTCGGGATCGATCGTCGTCAAATCGGGGATGACCGACTCCGTCACCAAGACCGACGTGCTGCACCAGTGTGCCCCCCAAGGCCACGTTCAGCAGTTGGGCACCTCGACAGATACCCAAGACCGGCACATTTTGCTCAAGCGCCGCTCGCAGCAGGGCAAGTTCCCACGCGTCACGATCCGGTTCGATTTCTCCGAGCTCAGGCGTGGTGGCCGCCCCGTAGACGGACGGATCGATGTCGGCACCGCCAGTGAGCACCAGTGCATCGAGTCGGGAAACCATGTCGCAGACATCGGCATCTCGAGTCAGCCCGATCGGCAATGCTCCTGCCGCGGCGAGCGCCGCTGAATATTCGGTGTAGTGCAGATCGATCTCGGCGTTCAGCATGGCTGCCGGTATGAAGGCCGCGATCCTGCTGGTCGACCATCGCCGTCCCGAAATGCCGATAAGCGGGCGTCGATGCAGGCTGAGCACGGCGGCAGTCTACCGTCGGCTGACCCTGACAGCCGGGGCGACAGTCACCCCAGCCAATCGGCTGACCCTCACAGCCGGGGTGACACTCAGCCCAGCCAATCGGCTGACCCTGCCAGCCGGGCGACACTCGCCCCAGCCAATCGTCGAACCGGCCGGCCCGCCCCAGGACCGATCGAGCGCCAGAAGGTCCGACTCGGCCGCTACACAACGGCGCGGCGCACTGCGAAGGCGGGGTCGCGCCACGTCTTTGACCTCAGAACATCGTCGAGATGATCGACCGCGTCCCAGACGTCGGTGAATCGGGTGTACAGGGGCGAGAGACCGAACCGAATGTTGTCGGGTTCACGGAAGTCGCCAATCACCCCGCGGGCGATCAGCGCCTGCATCACGGCGTAGGCGTCGGGGTGCTTGTACGACACTTGGCTGCCACGAATGGCCAGGTCGCGAGGCGAGGCGAGTTCCAGCTCGGGAGAGCGCTGGTCGACGAGCTCAATCATCAGTTCGGTCAGCGCCGAACTCCGCGCCCGCACGTCGGCCATGCAGAGGCCGTCGAATGCGTCCAGCGCCGCCTCGAGCGCAACCATCGACAGCATGTTCGGAGTACCCACAATTGCCCGGTCGATACCCGCAGCAGGTTCATAATCGGCGGACATCGCGAATGGTCTGGCGTGGCCGAGCCAGCCCGTGAGCGGCTGAGAGAACTCGGCCTGATGGCGGGCCGCGACGTACAAAAAGCCGGGAGCTCCGGGCCCTCCGTTGAGGTACTTGTAGCCGCAACCAACGGCGAAGTCGACGCCGAGGTTCGAGATTTCCAGGTCGAGTACTCCTGCGGAATGGGCAAGATCCCACAGCATAAGTGCGCCAACGTCGTGCACCATCGGGGTGATGTCATCCATTGGATGAATGCGTCCGCTGCGATAGTCGACATGGGTGAGGGACACGACAGCGACGTCGTCTCGAAGGGCTCCGGCCAAGTCTGCGACAGCGGCGAACCGCACCGTCAGGCCGAACTGCTCAGCCACGGAGGCAACGAGGTATCGGTCCGTCGGGAAGTTATCCCTATCCGTCACCAACACGGTTCGTGCTGGGCGCATACGAACCGACGCGACCAAGAGCTTGTAAAGGTTTACCGACGTCGAGTCGGCGGCGAGCACCTCACCTGGCGCAGCCCCGATGAGCTCGCCGATGCGGTTACCCACCCGGCGACCGGCTCCGATCCAATCGTGTTTGTTCCAGGATCGGATGAGATCCTGGCCCCACTGTCGCTCGACGAGGTCGGCAACTCGGGCGGACACACCGCGAGGCAGCATGCCCAACGAGTTGCCATCCAAATACATGAGGCCGTCTGGAATCACGAATCTCTGGGCAACAAAAGCGAGTGGATCGTGCACATCGAGATCCACGGCATCGGAACGAATCATGTCGCTCATCGTGGCAGATCACCCACG
>JAYTVF010000332.1:0-16221 GCA_043744155.1 Acidimicrobiia bacterium
CGGGCTTGTCCCGATCTTTCAACGACACGAACAGCGCGCCGCTGGCCGGCAACGCTTGGTACGAGGCCGACTGCGACTTCGCGAAGGCGAGACCGAACGACGTGTCGATCCCCATGACTTCGCCAGTGGATCGCATTTCGGGCCCAAGCGCCGGGTCGACTTCGGGGAACCGGTTGAAGGGCAGTACCGCTTCTTTGACCGAGATATGCCCAGTGACCGGTGGCTTCAGAAGCCCTTCGCAGCGTAGTTCGGCCAGGGTGGCGCCCAGCATGATGCGCGACGCTATCTTGGCCAGGGGCACCCCGGTGGCCTTGGCCACGAACGGCACGGTGCGACTGGCTCGCGGGTTTGCCTCGATGACGTACACGTGACTGCCTTGCACCGCGAACTGGATGTTGATCAGACCCTTCACGTCGAGTGCCTTGGCGATCGATGCCGAATAGGCCTCGATCACCTCCACGACCCAGGGCAAAAGGGTGGGCGGCGGAATGGCGCAGGCGGAGTCGCCCGAGTGCACGCCGGCTTCCTCTACGTGCTCCATCACGCCGCCGATGACGACCTCTCCGGTGGCATCGCGCAGAGCGTCGACGTCCACTTCGGTCGCATCCTCCAGGAAGCGGTCGATCAGTACGGGGCGTTCGGCTGACAAACCACCCTCCTTGCCCAGGCTGCCGAAACCAATCAACTCGTTCATGGCATCGATCAATGCGGACCGATCGTCCACGATGCGCATACCGCGCCCGCCAAGCACGTAACTCGGGCGAACCAACACCGGGAAGCCAATGTCGTCGGTGATGGCAAGGGCTTGATCGATGGTGACTGCCGTGCCGCCGGGGGGTTGCGGAATGTCCAACTCATTGCACAGCACGTTCCACAGTTCGCGGTCCTCTGCCCGGTCGATCGAGGCCGGACTGGTGCCGACGACCAGATGCTGCGGCAACAACCCGGCCAGCTTGAGCGGTGTCTGGCCGCCGAGTGAGACCACGATGCCCATCGGGTTCTCGGCCTCGATCACGTTCAGCACATCTTCACGCGTCAGCGGCTCGAAATAGAGTCGGCTCGACGTGTCGTAGTCGGTCGATACGGTCTCGGGGTTGCAATTGATCATGATTGTCTCGTAGCCCGCGTCTCGCAGCGCGAACGAGGAATGCACGCAGCAGTAGTCGAACTCGATGCCCTGCCCGATGCGGTTCGGGCCGCTGCCAAGAATGATCACCTTCTTGCCATCGCTCGGCCGCACCTCATCGGTGTCTTCGTAGGTCGAGTAGTGATACGGCGTGTGCGCATCGAATTCGGCGGCGCAGGTATCGACCGTCTTGAAGGTGGCCTTCACGCCAAGGGTGAGGCGAGTGGACCGTACCTCAAGCTCGTCGACGCCGAACAGGTACGCCAACTGGGGGTCGCTGAAGCCGAGCCGCTTGGCCCGACGCCACTCGCGTTTGGTCATGTTTGAGTAGCCGGTTTCGACCAGATGCATTCGCTCCTCGGTGATCATCGACATCTGATCGAGGAACCACACATCGACCTTCGTAGCCGCATAGAGGGTATCGACGCTCATGCCCCGGCGCAGGGCCGCCTCGAGATGGAACGGCCGCTCAGGGGTCGCCACATTGCAGAGCCGCAATAGTTCGGCGTCGTCGAGCGTGTCGTACTGCTTTTCGGCCGGATCACAATTCAGCCCAAGCCGGCCATTTTCCAGAGAACGCAGGCCCTTTTGGAAGCTTTCGGGAAAGGTGCGACCGATGGCCATGGCTTCGCCGACCGATTGCATCTGCGTGCCGAGAATGCCACTGGTGCCGGGCAGCTTCTCGAATGCCCACCGCGGAATCTTGGTGACGACATAGTCGATCGATGGCTCAAATGACGCCGGGGTCATCTTGGTGATGTCGTTGGGGATTTCATCCAGCGTGTACCCCACGGCCAGACGCGCTGCGATCTTGGCGATCGGGAAGCCCGTCGCCTTGGAGGCCAGGGCCGATGACCGCGACACGCGGGGATTCATCTCGATAACGACCATGTCACCGTTGGCCGGGTTGAGGGCGAATTGTACGTTCGAACCGCCTGTTTCCACGCCGACGCGGCGGATGCACGCAAAGGCCGCGTCGCGCATCAGTTGGTACTCGACATCGCTCAGAGTCTGGGCCGGTGCGACGGTGATCGAGTCTCCGGTATGCACACCCATCGGGTCGAAATTCTCGATGGAGCACACGATCACACAGTTGTCATTGCGGTCGCGCATGACTTCGAGCTCGTACTCTTTCCATCCGGCGATGGAGGTTTCGATCAGGATCTCCGACACGGGGCTGGCGTCGAGACCGTGGGCGGCGGCCTTTTCGAACTCCTCCATCGTGGCGGCCATGCCCGTGCCGCGACCGCCCAGAATGTATGCCGGGCGGATGATGATGGGCAGCCCAATGCGTTCGACGACCTCACGGGCCTCGACCATGTTGTGAGCGGTACCGCTCGCCGGAACGGACAGGCCGATCTCGATCATGGCCTGCTTGAACTTCTCGCGATTCTCAGCGGTCTCGATCGATTCGGCGTTGGCACCGATTAACTCCGGGGTGCCGGGCACACCGACGAGACCAGCGTGGAACAACTCCATCGCCAGGTTCAATCCGGTCTGCCCGCCGAGGGTTGGCAACACGGCGTCGGGCTTTTCCCGCTCGATGATCTTGGCCAGCACTTCGACGGTAAGGGGCTCGATGTAGGTGCGATGGGCGAAATCGGGATCGGTCATGATGGTGGCCGGGTTGCTGTTGGCCAGGATGACGCGGTAGCCCTCCTCCTTTAATACCCGGCACGCCTGCGTGCCCGAGTAGTCGAACTCGCAGGCCTGACCAATGACGATCGGGCCGGAGCCGATGATGAGGATCGACTGGATATCGGTACGTTTCGGCATCAGCCAGCCACCCCGCGCTCGATGACCGGCAGCCCTGCGGTCGCCAGTTCCAATGGTCGTGCGGCTCGTTTCTCGCCGGTCATCAGGGCCGCGAATTGCTGGAATAGGTATTCGCTGTCGTGCGGGCCGGGGCCTGCCTCAGGGTGGTACTGCACGCTGAAGGCGTTGGCGCCGCGCACGAGCATCCCTTCGTTGGTGTGGTCGTTCAGATTGATGTGAGTGACGTCGACTCGCCCGTCGAGAGAGCCTGGGTCGACACAGAAGTTGTGGTTCTGGCTAGTGATCTCGACCTTGCCGGTGGCCTCGTTGCGCACTGGGTGATTGCCGCCGTGGTGGCCGAAAGGCAGCTTGAACGTCTCGCCGCCGAGCGCTCGGCTGAGCAATTGGTGTCCAAGGCAGATACCGAAGGTGGGCATGCCGGCATCGATGATCTCGCGAATCGCCTCCACGGCATAGGGCACCATGGCCGGATCGCCGGGGCCGTTCGACAGGAACACACCGTTGGGCCTGCGGGCGAGCACGTCGGCCGCCGAGGTCGAGCTGGGCACGACCTCGACCTCGCCGAATCGGGCGAGGTGGCGCAAAATCGTGTGCTTGATGCCGAAGTCATAGGCGACGATCTTCAGCGGTCCTGACCCCACGGTGTAAGCCTTCGGCGTGGTTACTTGCGCCACGAGATCGACGCCATCGGTGCCGGGTTCGGCTATCGCCGCAGCGCGTAGCGTGGCCTCATTCGCCGTCCCAAAAGCGCCCGGGACGGCCCCCGTGTCACGGATGTGACGGGTGAGGCGGCGGGTGTCGATGCCACCAATGCCCGGGATTCCGTACGCCCGCAGCATGTCATTGAGGTCTGCCGAGGCCCGCCAATTGCTGCGACGACGGGCCAGGTCTCGCACGATGACGCCCCGGCAGAAAATGCGACGGGATTCGAAATCAGCCAGGTTCACGCCGTAATTGCCGATGTGTGGCGTGGTGAAGCTGATGATCTGGCCGGCGTAGCTGGGGTCGGTGATCACTTCTTGATAGCCGGACAAGACCGTGTTGAACACCACCTCGCCTGAGGCAGCAGCGGCGTCGGCGCCGATGGATTCGCCTTCGAACACCTCGCCGTCGGACAAAACAAGCAGTGCGTCGCGAATCATACCGGCCAGTCTTGCATGTTCATGCATTCAAGTGCATGTTCATTCGGTTTGATCATGGTCTGTTTCCTTCCGTTCGGGCCTCACAGGGACCCGCTTCACGGTCTGTCTGGGGTGAGTTGAGATCAGCGTTGGGCTTCGGCGTCGATGACAACCGGGTCACCGTGGAAGATGGTGTGGCGCACTCGACCGCGCAGCGTGCGACCCTCGAAGGGGGTGTTCTTGGAACGGCTGGCCAGCTTGTTGCGATCGACCACCCACGTGGCGAGCGGGTCGATCACGCACAAGTTGGCGGGGCGACCAATAGCAATCGGTCCACCGTGGTCATCGCCCATCCCGCCGATGGCAGCTGGTTGCCAGCTCATCAGCGCCAGCACCCTTTCGATCGGGAGGTCGAGTTCGGTCAGCGCAAGCGCCAGTGCCGTCTCCAGGCCAAGCATGCCGGGGGGTGCCTCAGCGAAGGGCTTTTCCTTCTGATCCGGGGCATGGGGCGCGTGGTCGGTGGCGATGCAATCGAGCGAGCCGGCTTTCAACCCGGCCTTGACCGCGGCGACATCGACATCGGCTCGCAGCGGTGGATTCACCCGATAGACCGAGTCGAAACTGGCGCACGCCGCGTGGGTGAGCGTGAAGTGGTGAGGGGTCGCTTCGGCCGAGACGAGCAGTCCTTCGGCGCGGGCCTGTTGGATCATCTGCACCGCACGGGCCGTCGACATGTGCTGAAAGTGCACCCGTGCGCCAGTGAGCCGAGCCAGAGCAATGTCGCGCATCACCATCACTTCTTCGGCCTCGTACGGCTGGCCCGACAGACCGAGCCGACTCGACCACTCGCCTTCGTGCATCGCTCCCCCGCTGGCGAGCGCGTCGTCCTCACAATGCTGGGAGAGCGTGACGCCGAGGCCCTTGGCGTATTCCATGGCCCGTCGCATGAGGCGAGTGTCCTGCACGCCCGTACCATCATCGGTGAACATACGCACACCCAGGGCCGCCATCTCGGCCATCGGCGCGAGTTGCTGGCCTTTGCGGCCGATCGTGATGGCGCCCGACACGTACACATCGGCCAGCCGGGCCGCCCGGCCGAGGTGCTGCACCTCGCGCACCATGGCGGCGGAGTCGATTGCCGGGGTGGTGTTGGGCATGGCGAGCACCGCAGTGAACCCACCAAGGGCGGCGGCGCGCGAGCCGGTCTCCACTGTTTCAGCTTCTTCCTTGCCCGGCTCACGCAGATGCGTATGCAGGTCGACAAGGCCGGGGGATACCACGCAGCCAGCAGCATCGAGCACGCGCCTGCCAGATAGATCGGGGCCGACGGCGACGATGACGCCATTCTCGATGGCCACGTCGGCCAAGCGCGAGCCGCTGGCATCGATCACTCGACCGCCCTTGATAACGAGATCGGTCATGCTTGCCCTCCGAGGGTGACGCCGCTTCCCAGCAGCCAGTAAAGGACGGCCATTCGCACTGCGACGCCGTTGTGGACTTGATCGAGAATGACCGAGTTCGGCAGATCGGCAACTTCCGGGGCGATCTCGACACCACGATTGATAGGGCCCGGGTGCATGATCAGCGCACTCTCTGGCAGCCGAGCCGCTCGCTGCGGGGTAAGTCCCCAAACGGTCGCGTACTCTCGCAGCGAGGGTACCAACGCCTGATCCTGACGCTCTAGTTGCATACGCAAGCAATAGGCGACGTCGGTCGTTCCGATGACATCGTCGAGCGAATACGACACCTCGACTGGCCAGCCTTCCAACGAGGCAGGCATCAGCGTGGGAGGCCCAACCAGGGTGACTTTGGCTCCAAGCTTGGTGAAGGCATCCACATTCGAGCGGGCGACCCGGCTGTGTTTGATATCGCCGATGATCGAAATCTTGAGGTTCTCGAACGGCCGTGCGGCCCGCTGGCGGATGGTGTAGCAATCGAGCAGGGCCTGAGTCGGGTGCTGGTGCCAACCGTCGCCGGCGTTCACGATCGATGCATCGGTCCACTCGGCCAGTTGCCACGGCACCCCGGACGAGCCGTGGCGAACGACGATGGCGTCGATTCCCATGGCCTCGATGGTCTCGACGGTGTCTCGCAGACTCTCGCCCTTCTTGACGCTGGAGGTGCCAACGCTAAAGGTCATCACATCGGCCGAGAGTCGCTTGGCTGCCGCCTCGAAACTGAGCCGAGTGCGGGTGGAATCCTCGAAGAAGAGGTGCGTCACCGTCTTACCGCGCAGAGCGGGCACTTTGGGTATTGGACGGGCATTGATCTCGGCCATGTGGTCGGTGAGGTCGAGCAGCGAGCGGATGCCCTCCGCGTTCAGTTCGGCGATGGAGCGCAGATGCCGTTTGGTCATCGCTGCTTCTCAATCACGACGCCGTCGCTCGTGGCGCTCACCCGTTCATCTTTCGAAGTGGGCAAATTCTTGCCGACGTAGTCAGGACGGATCGGCAACTCGCGGTGGCCTCGGTCGACCATCACGGCGAGTTGCACGGCCTTGGCCCGACCGTGATCGTTCAGGGCATCAAGGGCTGCTCGGATGGTGCGACCGGTGAAGAGCACGTCATCAACGAGCACCACGACCTTGCCGTCGATCGGGGGGATGCTGCTAGCCATGGTCGGAAGGACGGGCCGAAGCCCGATGTCATCTCGGTACATCGACACGTCCAGCCTGCCATGGGGCACCCGCACGCCCTCGTTGCGTTGGATTGCGTCGGTCAACATGTCAGCCAGCCACACGCCGCCGCGCTGCAGACCGACAATGATCAGACTGTCGAGGCCACGGTTCTTCTCGGCGATCTCATGGGCGATTCGGGCGACTGCACGGCCGACATCGGTCGCACTCAGTACCTCAGTCCGGGCAAAAAAGGCCGCAGGATCCGCAGCATCAGACATCTCTCTCCTTCCGTGTGAGCCTCACAGGACTCACTTCACGGTCAAAAGTGCAGGCTAGCGCCTCGGGTCGAACGTGTTTCCATTCCCGCTGACATCGCGAGCCGCCGCCTGTGAACCGATAGTCCAGACACCACTTACACAGTGTTGCCGCGATCGCCAAACCCCTTGGCACGTTACGACGAATACGCCCGCGAGATGGAAGGGCACGGCGACAACGTCGCCGCCTCCGTGTATGGGGGCGCTTCCACCCCGGAGATATGGCACGATGGCGCCATCGAATCGGTGCGCCTCGACATATGGCTGTGGGCGGTGCGGCTGACACCGACCCGGTCGGTCGCCACCGACCTGTGCCGCACTGGCCGGGTCTTTCTAAATGGGTCGGCGGCCAAGGCGGCGAGCGCAGTCAAGGTCGGTGACCGCATTGAAGCTCGTATCGCTCAGCGGCAACGCATCCTCGAAGTCACGCAGGTCATCAGCAAACGAGTCGGCGCCCCCAAAGCGGCCGATTGTTTGGTCGACCACAGCCCCGCAGTAGAACCCGCTGATCCGAGCATGTTCGTGCGTGATCGCGGCACGGGCCGCCCCACCAAACGCGACCGACGCCAGATCGAACAACTCCGCCGTCCCATCTAACGGTCACGACCATCTGCTCCGCGCCATCACCCGAATTGGCTTCCGATCGACTCCCAGCTGCACACAACCCGCCAGGGGAATGCACACAACCCGCCCGACGGATGACCAGAGAGCGCCCAAATGCTGCCAAACCGCAGGGGGTTGTGTGCATTGCTCGGGCAGGTTGTGCGCAGGCAGTCCGCAAGGCCCGGGCAGGCTGTGCGCAGGCAGTCCGCAAGGCCCGGGCAGGTTGTGCGCAGGGGCCGGGCAGGGTGTGTGCGGGGTTTGGCTAGACCAGCAGCTGTGCGAGGTGGGCTGGGTGGGCGACGAGTGCCTTGGCACCGGCGTTGCCGAGTTCGTCGGCGTCGCCGTAGCCCCAGAGCACACCGTAGGTCTCGATGCCGTGACTGGCCGCGCCGACCACGTCGTGCATGCGGTCGCCGATCATCACGGTGTTGGCAATGTCGACCGACGCCAGGTTCCGCAGGGTGTGCGCGATCACATCACCCTTGGCGGCCCGTGAGCTGTCCAGCGTCGCCCCACCAATGAAGGCGAAACAAGCGGCCAGGCCGAAGTACTCCAGGATCTGCGTCGCGAACAGCTCGGGCTTTGAGGTGGCAATGGCCAGTTGATCGCCGCTATCAACCAGCGACTTCAGCAGTTCTGGAATGCCGTCGTAGACCGTGTTCTCGAAGAGACCGACCGAGCGATACCGCACCCGGTAGTGGCGAATCGCCTCGTCGACCCGGTCCGGAGGGCAATGCAGCATGGCCATGATGTCCTTGATCGGCGGGCCGAGCAACTGACGGGAATGCCCTGGATACGGCAGCCCCATCTCCACAAAGGCGTACTCGACCGACGCAAGAATTCCGGGCGCCGAGTCGGACAGCGTTCCGTCCAGGTCGAACAGGATCGTTCGCTGGCTCATGTGCGAACGTTGGCCGCGATCGTCGAAAGCATGCCATTGACGAATTTACCCGAATCATCGGTGCCATAGGACTTGGCCAGCTCGACGGCCTCATCGATGATGACCGGCACCGGCACGTGCGGTCTGGCGAGCAACTCGTAAATGGCGATGCGCAGCACGCTACGGTCAATGACCGGCATGCGCTCGAGTGTCCAGGTTCGGGAGTACTTGCGGATGAGACGGTCGATTTCCTCGATGTGCTCATCGACCCCCTCGACGAGGTCAGTAGCCATCGCATCGGCAGCGACCGGGAGGCCCTGCAGTGTCTCGATGCCAGTCTGTGTCTTGGCTTCTGCCTCATAAAGCAGGGTGAGAGCACGCTCGCGTGACTCGGAGCGGCGATCTTCGCGATCGGCACGATCGGGTCGGTCGGCCATCAGACTCTGGTGATGTAATCGCCGGTACGGGTGTCGACCTTGATCTTGTCGCCGGGGTTCACAAAGAGGGGCACCTGCAGAACCTTACCGGTCTCAAGGGTGGCCGGCTTACGCGCACCCGACACACGATCACCCTGAATGCCAGGCTCGGTGTCGGCGATGTGTAGCTCGACCGACGCCGGGATTTCGACGTAGACAATATCGCCGTTGAACATGGCGATCATGGCGACGGCCTGCTCTACGAGATAGTTTGCCGCATCGCCGAGCTTCACCGGGTCGACGTTCATCTGGTCGTAGGTGTCCACGTCCATGAACACGTACTCCTCGGCATCCTTGTACAGAAACTGGAAGTCACGCTTTTCTAGGATGGCCTGCTCGACCTTGATGCCGGCGTTGAAGGTACGGTCGATGACGGCGCCCGTTCGGGAGTTCTTCAGCTTGGTTCGGACGAAGGCGCCGCCCTTGCCGGGTTTCACATGCTGAAAGTCAACGACGGTGAAAAGTCCGTTGTTATCGAGCTCAAGGGTGATGCCATTCTTGATGTCGTTGGTGCTGATTTGGGGCATGGAAAATCCTCAGAGTCGTCGTGAGCAGCCTTTCAGGCTACCCGACCCGGCCCAACCCGGTCAGATTCGCCGAATCAGGTCACGAAACGGCCATAGTCTGCGGCGGCGAGGGGTTACCCGGCTTTCGAGATTTTTGCGCACCGCGCCGTCTGAGCCTCGGCAAGGCGGTGCTCCAGGAAGCGCCGATCGCTGTCGTTCATCGAACAATCGAGCGCGTGACGGTACGCATCGGCCGCCTCGCGAGATCGGCCGAGGCGACGTTGAAAATCGGCGCGTGTCGCCCAATAGAGGTGCCATCGCTCGGCTGTTCCGCCGATCAGCTCGGAGAGCACGACCAGTCCAGCCTCAGGACCAGCCGCTTGCGCGACGGCCACGGCCCGATTGACTCGTACAACCATCGTCGGCCACCGCTGTTCCAACAGACCGTAGAGCTCGGCGATCTGGGGCCAGTCGGTCTCGGCGTACGTCGGTGCCAGCCCGTGCAGACATGCAATGGCCGCTTGCATTTGATATGCGCCCGGTCGACCGCGCCGCAGTACCGACTCAACAAGCGATGCCGCCTCCTCGATCGCCGGCCGATCCCAGAGGTTGCGGTCCTGATCGGCCAAAAGCGCGATCTCTCCCGCAGGGGTGGTTCGGGCAGCACGTCGTGCATTCGTAGCCAGTATCAGTGCCAGCAGACCGCTGCATTCGGCTTCGTCTGGCATGAGCTCGACCAGCGTTCGGCTGAGGAAAACCGCTTCGTCGGCCAGATCATGGCGTGAGTTCAGCTCGCCGTCGAGAGCGTGATGGCCTGCGGTAAAAACGGTGTAGACCGTGGCCAGAACGGCCCTCAACCGGTCGGGGAGTTCATGTTCCTCCGGCACCCGATACGGAATCCGTGCCCTGGCGATCTTCGCCTTTGCTCGGCTGATTCGCTGGCCGACGGTAACCTGCGGGAGAAGGAACAGCCGGGCGATGTCAGCGGTCGAGAGTCCGCAGATGGTGCGCAGCGCTAGGGATATCTGTGCCTCAGGTGACAATGCCGGATGGCAGCAGGTGAAGATGAGACGAAGGCGGTCGTCACGAGTGTTGACCTCGTCCTCACCAACCGGACAGCCCGATCCGTTCTCGACCAGAAACCGGAACGCCTCGTGCTCCTTCGGGCCACGCCTCGATTCTCGGCGAACCCGGTCGAGCGCCTTGTTTCGTGCGACGGTCGTAAGCCAAGCGCCTGGCTTGTCGGGCAATCCGTCACGGCGCCACACCTCTGTGGCGAGCACTATCGCGTCCTGCAACGCATCCTCAGCTCGATCAATGTCACCGGTAAGCCGGATGAGGGTGGCCAGGACTTGGCCACCCTCGCGACGAATGATCTCCTCCAGCGATCCAGGGCGCGCAAACCCATCCGGAGTCATCGAAGAGAATCGAACCGTAGCTATCAGCCGACTTGGCTGAAGTCGATGACGGGGCGCACTTCGACCCGGCCAAGCCATGCACCCGGGATCTGGGCGGCCCATCGAATTGCCTCATCGAGATCGGGGCAATCGAGCAGATAGAAACCTCCGAGAGCTTCCTTCGTCTCGGCGAACGGGCCATCGGTGGTGACGATGTCTCCCCCTTTGGCTCCACCTTTTACATGCACCGTGGTAGCCATCGCAGTTGGCTGCAAGGCCTCACCACCAGCAATAACACCGGCGGCGCCCGCGGTATCACCGAAGTGCATGTATGCGGCCATGACAGGTGCGTACTGCTCAGGCGTGGGTTCGCTCGCCGGCTCCGCTGTGTAGATGAGGGCTGCATATTTGGGCATGTCTGCTCCTTTGGTGACGGGACCGTGCGGCCCCTGATGCACTACCGACGAACGGCTCCTACAGATTTCGACCGAATCTCCAAAATCTTCTCGACGATCTGAGCCGGGGTCTGATTTTCGGTGGAAACCTGCGGGAACACCCCGTATCCGGCTTTTCGTTCAGCCAAAAGTTCGGTGATCCGCCGGCGAGGATCGGTGCCTGCCAGCAACGGCCGCACGGGGCCACCCCGGTTGGCCAGCACGCGACGCAGGATTTGCTCCGGTGTGGCCACCAGGCAAAAGACACAGTTGTCAACCGACAGCGCGTCGGCATTGACCGGGTCGAGCATGAGACGCCCGCCGGTTGAGATGACCAAGCCGGATCGGCCGGACAATTCCTGGGCCAGACTGCGCTCTAACTGGCGAAAGGCATCCTCACCCTTGCTGACAAAGATCGACGCGATCGTGCCATGGCGTTTTTCGAGCATGTGGTCGGTGTCGAGAAACGTGAACCCGAGGCGGGCCGCCAGCAGTCGGCCAACCGTCGTTTTGCCTGTCCCCATGAAACCGGTCAGCACAATGCTGCCACGATCTGACGGGGCCGTGGATTCGAGGCTTTCAGTCACCGTCTCGACTCGGCTCAGATCTCACGGGTCAACAGGCGGGCGACCGCTTCGACAGCAAATCCGTACCCCTGAATTCCGAATCCGACGATGGTTCCTTTGGCCACTGGGGAAACCACGCTCGTGTGCCGCCATGGCTCGCGGGCGTTGGGGTTCGAGATGTGCACCTCGATGACTGGTCCGGCGAAACTGGCCAACGCGTCGTGAATCCCCCAGGCGTAGTGCGTGAATGCCCCAGGGTTGATGATGATGGCCTGGTGCACCCCGCGAGCGGCCTGGATCGTATCAATGAGCGCACCCTCATGATTTGACTGGAAGGCGACAAGATTCAGCCCCGATGCATCGGCTTTGGCGGCCGTGACAGCGACGTAATCGGCCAAGGTGTCGGTGCCGTAGATGTGCGGCTCACGTTGGCCCAAAAGATTGAGGTTCGCGCCGTGCAGCAACAAGATAGTGGGGCGTGTGGTCATGATGCCCCGACCTCTCGCAGCACGCGTCGAACTGTGTCTGGCGAAACACCCCGCACCAGTTCGACACCGTTTGCACCATCGAGAACGAAAGTCAGCCCGCTGATGGCCTTCTTGTCCCGGCTCATCAACCGAACAAGCTGGTCGACTTCGAGCCCAGCGGGTAGCGCCTGACTCAGACCGTAGAACGCCAGCACGTCGTCGTGTTGCGCCACTCGATCGGGCTCGATTCGACCCAGAGCCAAGCCCAATCGAGCTGCGAAGCCCAGGCCGATCGCCACCGCCTCACCGTGCAGCAGCGCGTGATGTGTGGCGATTTCCAGAGCGTGCGCGAGGGTGTGGCCGTAATTCAACACGGCTCGACCCTTGTCGTTGAGTGACGAGATCGTCTCCCGCTCATCGGCGGAAACGGCGGACGCTTTGATACGCACGCACTCGGCCACCCGATCGGTCAGGTTCATTCCGGCCAGATCGGCCGAGGTGAGAAAGTGGTATTTGGCCATCTCCCCGTTGCCACAGTGCACCTGGCGTTCGGGCAGAGTGGCCAGCACGTCGAGGTCGCAGACCACGCCTGACGGCTGCCAGAAGGCACCGAATAGATTCTTGCCTTCGGGCAGATTGACGCCCGTCTTTCCGCCGATGGCCGCGTCGATCATGCCCAGAAGCGTGGTCGGCACGTGCACAACCGCAATGCCCCGAAGGTAGCTGGCTGCGGTGAACCCGGCGACGTCGGTGACGATGCCTCCGCCGACGGCCACCACACAATCGGCGCGGGTCATGCCCCATACCGCAAACTCGCGGGCCAATGACTCGACGGTAGTCAGAGACTTGTTGGCTTCTCCGGCCGGCATCATGAACACCTGGTGTTCCCGCTCTGGGTCGACGGACACGCCGATGCCGTCTTGGGTCACGATGGCCACCCGTTTGGCCGTTGCGGGAATGAGGCTGGCCAAGGCGGTACGAGCACCGTGGCCAACCACGACGTCGTAGCTACGTTCGGCCAAATCTACCCGAACGGTGCGCAGGGAGGCCGTCACAGCGTGGCGCGGAACGATTCCGCGTTGCGCACGAACTCACGAAGCGAGTCGCCACCGAACTTGCGCTGTGCCTCAGCGGCAAGCACCAGGGCCACCATGGTCTCGCCAACGACTCCCATGGCGGGCACGGCGGTGACGTCGGTGCGCTCTTTGAAGCTCACGGTCGATTCCTTCGTGACGACGTCGACGGTCTTCAGGGTGGGCCGATTCAAGGTGGCGAGGGGCTTCATCGCGGCGCGGACCACCAGCACTTCACCGGTAGAAATGCCTCCCTCGGTGCCACCAGCCAGCGAGCTCTCTCGGCGGTATTGGCGGGATTTCTCGTCCCAGTAGATGGGATCATGGGCTTCGCTCCCCCGCCGACCGGCCACGTCGAACCCATCACCGATCTCGACGCCCTTCACGGCTTGAATACTCATGATGGCCTGGGCCAAGGCCGCGTCGAGCTTGCGGTCCCAGTGCACGTGGCTGCCGAGGCCGATCGGCACGCCGTACGCCAGGATTTCGACGATGCCACCCAGACTGTCGCCCACCTTGGCCGCAGCTTCAACCTCGGCGATCATGGCAACTTCGGCCGCCTTGTCGAAGCAGCGCACCGGGCTCTCGTCGACCCTGGCCAGATCGGCGTGCGTCGGTCGGTCGGTCGACTTGGAACGGGCCGGACCCATTTGGATGACATGGGACAGAATGCGCACATCGAGGTGGGACAGCAGCTGCTTGGCCACCGCACCGGCGGCCACACGAGCCGCGGTCTCGCGAGCACTGGCGCGTTCTAGCACGTCGCGAGCGTCGTCAAATCCGTACTTCTGCATACCGACCAAGTCCGCGTGACCAGGTCGAACTTGGGTCAGGGGCGTCTTGGTCTTGCCCGGTGCCGGTGACATTTCCTCATGCCACTTGTCGCTCTTGGTCCACTCGCTGTTGCCGATCTCGATCGCGACCGGTGACCCGAGGGTGCGGCCGTGACGCACGCCACCGAGCAGCGTCACCTCGTCCTGCTCGAACCGCATGCGAGGGCCACGGCCGTAGCCGAGCCGACGACGGG
This sequence comes from Acidimicrobiia bacterium, assembly GCA_043744155.1. GTDB lineage: Bacteria > Actinomycetota > Acidimicrobiia > Acidimicrobiales > Ilumatobacteraceae > JANMCE01. Next base: position 14,384 of record JAYTVF010000332.1, read on the forward strand.
CTAGTTCGGATTGGACATCTCCGGCCAGCAGCGGAAGCCCAGCGGGCAGGCCTTCCATGATCACGACAAGGGCTTTGCCGTGGCTCTCACCGGCGGTCATGTAACGCAACATGGGACAAGTGTAGGGCGACGAGCCTTTGTCGCTTCAGCTGATTGCGGTCTGAACGGCGGCGCGCATCGCAGCCAAGGGCGCTTCGAAACCGGTCCAGAGTTGGAATTGGCGGGCCGCTTGAAACACCAGCATGCCGAGGCCGTCAAAGCTCAAACAGCCCCGCTCGGCCGCTGCGCCAAGCAGCGGTGTGATGAGCGGCTGATACACAGCATCGACCACGACGTGGCTGGCCCGCAGCAGACTCGGGTCGATCGCTAAGCCTCCGCCGCCACCCATGCCGATGGACGTCGCGTTGATCACTATGTCGGCGTTGGCGACATCGGCGAGAACGCCGATCCGCCCGACAGCGCCGGCAAGGGCAGCCGCGACATGCGCCCGCTCGGCCGTGCGGTTCAGAACTGCCACATCACTGGCCCCGTTGCGGCCAACTGCCTCGGCAATTGCTCGTCCGGCGCCACCGGCCCCAAGCACGAGCACGCGACTGCCAGCGATGGTCACGCCACCAGCCAGCAGCGAGTCGACGAGCCCATCACCATCGGTGTTCTCGCCGGCCAATCGGCCGTCACCGAGGGGAACGACGGTGTTACATGCAGCCAAGGCTCGCACCGCAACCGAAGGTGCGTCGACCAGCTGGGCCACCCGATCTTTGTGCGGCATCGTCACGGCAAGGCCGCCCAGACCCAGCGCCGACACCGCCTGCAGGGCCGATTCCAGAGCCTCCGGGGCCACATTGAAGGCCACATAGCGCCAGTCGAGACCGACCTCTCGGAATGCTGCATTGTGGATAGCGGGAGACATCGAATGCCCCACCGGTTGCCCAATGAGCGCTGCGATGCGGGTACGGCCGGAAATTGCGCTAAGGGATGACGCCAGCAAGCTTGGCCGCCTTCACGTTTTCATTGTGCTTTTCAAGGCTGGTGGCGAAAACGTGATGACCTTCTTTGTCCTTCAACACGTAATAAAGATAGGCGCATTTGTCCGTCGCCGCCGGGCATTCCGATTGTGGCGGTGGCGGTGCCGGATACAGGGCCGCCCGAATAGAAGCTGCGCCGGGACTGGCAATCGGCGTCGGTGGGAGACCTTTGTGTTTGTACACGTTGTATGGCCCGTCAAGCGCCTTGAGCGTATTGAACGGGGTGTCGGTGCTCTGGCCGTAGTAGAGCGCCGCGTCGATTTCTAGGGCCTGATCTATGGCCAGACGGTTGTAAATGACCGAGGCGATCTTGGCCCGGTCTTCGTCGAACTTTGCCTCTTTCTCCACGAGAGACGCCACGATCAGCACCTCGTACGGGCTACGCAACACCAGGCTGGGTGCCTTGTCGAGGCCTTCGCGGTTGCCGACCAGCACCATCTGGCGGATGAGGCGCTGCAGCACCTTGGCCTCGTCCTCATCACCAGCGATCTGGTAGGTGTCGGGGAAGACGAGGCCTTCAAGGCTGGCGATGTTGGCCGGCTGGAATGGTGATCGGATCTGCCCGTTTGTGGCAACTTCGAAGAACTTGGACGACTGCAGCCGAGGAATCTTGCCGACCAGCCGTCGGCTGATCTGGTCAAGGGTGAATCCCTCGGGGAACGTCACGCGATCAAAGGTCTGGGCCGGCGTGGTGCGCAGGGCCTTGGTGACCTCGCCGAAGTTGTCATGAATGGCGATGTTGTAGCTTCCGGTCTGCAACTCGAGACCGCCTTTTTGCTTCACGTACCAGGTGAAAACCTTGGCGTTGGTGAT
>JAYTVF010000333.1:0-16154 GCA_043744155.1 Acidimicrobiia bacterium
CCAGATCAATCCGTACGGTGGCATGCGAGATCCCGGATGGGTGTCGAGCATTCGAGCCCGAGAACCCGTCACAACACGGCGCTGCCGAGAATGGCCATCCGAGCCTCCCCCTCGGCCTCGGTCTCGGCATCGGCCTCGGTCTCGGCATCGACATCGGCCTCCCCCTCGGGCATCGGCCTCGGCATGAGCGCCGCTACGCTATGCCACGCCCGACGCCCACCGCCTCGCCGTGACCGACCCATTCGCCCCTCGCCGACGTGGCAAGCGCCTCGGCGTGAGCACCCCGCGTGGCTCCGTACCCGCCGCTGGCTTCGTCGGCGCCATTCTCTGTACTACGGTCGGCGCCGTGGGTTTCGTCCTCTGGGGCGGCCTCGACTTCGCGTTTCGCGACCGCGCCGAGACTCTCGGAAACTGGCTCGCTCAATCAATGGCTCCCTCCTCGACCAGCCTTCGCCGACAGCCTTGTGGTCGACCTGAACGGTGTGTCGGTTAGATGACTCCGGCGTAGCTGCCGCCGTCGAGGTGAATGTTCATGCCCGACATGAATGAAGCGTGTTGGCTGCAGACGAAGGCGCACGTCGCGCCGAACTCGGCTGGCTGGCCGTGGCGTTTGGCCGCGATCGTCGCCGCCTGAGCCGCCCAGGCTTCTTCGAAGGAGACTCCTTCGCGAGCCACCGAGCGGTTGGCGTTGTCGATCTGGCGTTGGGTGGCGAATCGCTCGGGGAGCAAGTTGTTGATCGTAACCCCATGGGCGATGGCGCCGAACGAGATTGCTTTCATTGACGCCGTCAATCCGGCTCGGGCACCTGCGCTCGACACCATGACTTCACGAGGCGAGGTGACCATGGCCGAGGTGATGTTCACGATTCGGCCCCACCCGCGGGTCTTCATTCCCGGCAGCACGGCACGAACCAGGGCCATCGGTGCCCGATAGTGCAATGTGAGGGCCTCGTCGAACAGTTCGTCGGTCATCTCTCCGAGCCCACCAGGCGTTGGTCCGCGGTTGTTGGTGATCAGGATGTCAGGGTCGGGCATGGCGGCCAAAAGGGCAGTTCGACCCTGTGTTGTGGTGATGTCAGCGGCGACGGTCAAGACGATAGCGCCGGGATAGCGCGCACGGATCTCTTCGGCCACCGCGGCGAGTTTGTCTGCGTGGCGGCCATTGATCACCACATTGACACCCTCGGCCACAAGGGCCTCGGCGCAGGCGCGGCCAAGCCCCTGGCTGGATGCGCACACAATGGCCTGCCGGCCAGCGATGCCGAGGTCCATCAGACGTTCGCCCCTATCGCTGTTGCCGATCTCGAACTCACTGCCTGAGCTGCTGCGGTCTTGGCTGAGTGGGCGACGATTTCGTCTTGTCGGTCATTCGAAGGCTGACGGTCGTGCATTCGCGTCCCTTCCCTGGCTCTCAATCCTCGAAGCCACCTTGCGTGGCTTGGTCCCGGCGACAGCGTATTCCACGGGCTTCACCGCAGCGCGGACAATCCTGCGATGGGGCTTGAAGCTCAAGGGCACGGTCATCCAACGACCTGGCGGCGGCCGGTTTGAACCCATTTCAGCGAGCCGGCGGCCGGTTCGTCACATCGACCCACGGTTGCCTTCCTCGCATCAACGCGGCAGGCTTCATTACCGGCCAGACGCTGTCGATCAGCGGTGGCCTCACCATGGCGTGACCCGGTCACGAGAACGGAATCCGAAATGACACCAACTCGGCGAGGCAATCGCGAACCGATCATCTGGCGTTCCGTTGCGGGCTACGAGGACATCCGCTACGAGACGACCGAGGATGGTGTTGCCAAGATCACCATCAATCGACCCGAGGTACATAACTCGTTCCGGCCGCAAACTTTGATCGAGATGTCGGCGGCGCTGAATATTGCGCGCGAGGACGAGTCTGTCGGGGTGATCATTTTGACCGGGGCCGGAGACCGGGCGTTCTGCGCCGGCGGGGATCAGCGTGTTCGAGGCGACAGCGGCTATCAACGTGAACCCGGGGTCACCGGTCGCTTCCATGTCACCGATTTCCACGTGCAGATGCGACGCTGTCCCAAGCCGATCGTTGCGATGGTCGCTGGCTATGCCATCGGCGGCGGTCACGTGCTGCACCTCGTCTGCGATCTGACTATCGCGGCTGATAACGCCATCTTCGGTCAGGTCGGTACTCGGGTCGGGTCCTTCGACGGCGGGTTCGGCGCGTCGTCGCTCGCCCAACTGGTGGGCATGAAAAAGGCCAAAGAGATCTGGTTTCTGTGCCGCCAGTACGACGCCGCCGAGGCCCGTGAAATGGGCCTCGTCAACACCGTCGTGCCGCTCGCCGAACTGGAAATCGAAACCGTCTCATGGTGTCGCGAGATGCTGGCCCTTTCGCCATTCGCGCTAAGGCTCATGAAGGCCAGCTTCCACGCATCAGAAGACGGCTATGCCGGTATCCAGCAACTCGCGCACGACGCCAACTTGTTGTTCTACGGCTCGGCTGAAGCGCAGGAAGGTCGCGAAGCCTTCAAGGAGCGACGTCCACCCGACTTCTCCTCGTTCCCTCGTCGCGCCTGACTCCTGGCTCATCCAGGAAACAACCGTTCGGCACGATCGCGCATCTTACGCGTAGTGCAATCCCTCGTGGGTCGACAGCGAGGGTGAGGGGACCCCTAACAATCCTTGCCCCATCACGGTTTGAACCATCCAACGACATCGACCAAAAGGTTCGTCCAGTTGCTCGTGTAGAGGCAGACATCGCCGTTGACCACGTCGGCGATCACCAGGTTGGCGCGCGTATCGTCGGGTATGACGTTGAGATTTGAGGTGTCGGGGACACTCTGCCCGCAGGGATAGACGGTGATGAAGCCGCCGTCGGCACCGGTGGCTGTCACATTGATGGCGACATGCGTGGCGCCTTGCGGGGCCAGGCCAGCGCCGACGACGGTGGCGCGCACGGTCTGGTTGGGATTCGGTTCGGTTGAGGTCCACCCGATGGGCGCTTCGGGCCGGGTGTCGAGCACGCGGATCGGGCCAGCGCTCACGAATTCATCCACGACGGGGAAATAGCCGACGAGATCGGCGAGCAGGTGGGTGGGTGAGGCGGTGTAGAGGCAAACGGTGCCGTAAGCCGACGGTTTCACGAAGACCAGATTCGGACGGGTCGAACCGTCTGCGAGGTTCAGGTTCGAGGCGTTGGGCTGTGGTTGGTCACACGTCCATACGGTGACGAAGCCAGCATCAGCGTCGGTACCCGTCACGTTCAGAGCCACTCCATTGGTGCGGAGCGGGATCCTGGCGTTGCCCACTCCGCCTACTTGAAGTCGAACGATCTCACCAGCTTGAGGCCGTTGGCCCGGGTAGCTCGCTGAAGGCGCCCTGGTGTCGAGCAGCCGTTCGGGTTGCAGCGGCACATAGCTGGTTCCTGCCGGGTAGTAGCCCTGAAGATCAACGATGAGGTGCGTGGGCGCGTCGGTGAACAGACACACGGTCCCGGTTGGGCTCAGTTTGGTGAGCACGAGGTTGGCTGCGGTGAGACCGAATGACAGATTGAGGTTTGATGCCGTCGGTAAGGGTTGGTCGCACGGCCACACCGTCACATACCCGCCGCTTGCCTCGGTGGCGGTCACATTCAACGCCGCCGCAGATGCGCGACGGATCGGGCTCGACTCATCACCCATGACAAGTTGCACGATCTGCCCGGCGGCCGGCTTTTCGCCCGAGTAGCCGATCTGTGCTGCAGGCCGTGTGTCGAGCAAGCGCACCGGCGTCACCCCGACGTAGCGCACCGATGCCGCACCGCCCGTGCCGCCACCGCGGCGGCCGCCAAGCGTGGTAGCCGTCGTCGGGGTCGTGGTGGTCGTCGTCGATGCGGCGGTCGTGGATGTCGTAACGGCCACCGTGGTGGTGGCAACAGCGGTCGTGGTCGTCGACGGCGCAATGGTGGTGGTCGGGGTGGTCGTCGGGGATGCGGTGGTTGTCGTGGTCGTCGGGGTGGTCGGGCGTGCGCTTGTCGAAACCTGACCGGTCGGATGCAGGGCGTCGGGCTGGGTGATGGTCACCTGCTGCCCTACGCTGACGGTGGCGGTCACGGTGATCATCGTGGCCGGGTTCGCCGCGTCGGGCAGTTGCACCTGAATGTCGTAGGTACCGGTGTCGGGCAGGCCAATCAGGGTGGGGTACTCGTTGTTGGAGAGGTAGCCCGAACCGGAGTTCACGACACCGGTAAACACCGGGCTGATCGCGCCGACCTTGGTCGCTCGTATGACCCGGCCCTGCTGGGTGTGATGGCCGTTGGCGTCGAGCACGGTGACAGTGATCGAGCCGCCGACTGACGGTGACCAATTCAACCCGATGCGTCGTGAGCCATCCGAATAGTCCTTGGGTGAGCCGAAGACGACCATGTCGATGCGGCCGTCTCGGTTGAAATCGGCGAAGGATGCCTGAATGGGTCCACCCATGTTGAGCGGTGTGCTGGCGGTACCAGGGGCGACATGTTCGTGGAACGATACCTCGTCGTTCGCGACCTGGAAACCGCCGTTCGTGCCCTTGCGATTGAGGAAAACTTTCCAGCCGTGGAAATTGGGGCCGCAGCGAGCGAGGGAGCCCTCCACCGAGCCAGACAGCACCAAGTCTTCGTAGCCGTCGTTGTTGAGGTCTGCACTCCAGATGCCGAACGCGTCGCAGGTGACAACCGACTGGCGCACACCATTGACCAATTCGGAAAACAGCGGGGCCCCGTCGGGCCCGGTGGTGGCTTCGCTGAAGCACATCACAATCCCGGCGCTACAGGTCGCCTTCTGCTGGAAGAGGTGGAGCTTGCCGAGCACCGTGGAGCCGTAGTTGCCCCCGCCGCCCTGCGAGTTGAGCACGATGTCGAGCCGGCCGTCACCGTTCCAGTCGATCAGCTTGGAACCCTCCTCGAAGTTCAGTTGGGTTGGCGTGGGCAGGCCTGCCGTCGTGGTGTAGTCGGCGAACTTGAAGTTGCCGAGGTTCCGGTAAAGCTGTTGGCCGACCAGCATGTCGATGAGGCCGTCCCCGTTGACGTCGGCGGCCTGGCCACCTTCGGGCGGACCGATAATCGACCCGATCGAGTCGTTCTGGTTCAAGGGCAGCGTCAAGCCGGCGCCGACGGTCATATCGGCGAAGCTCATGACCCCGCCCGACGAGGTGTTTTTCAGCAGCCGGCTCGTCGGTGAGAACGGATCCGGGTTCGGGACTGACGCGCAGTTCGAGGGGTCGTCTGGACGGTTGTAGAAGGGCAGGAAGATGTCGGGCTTGCCGTCGTTGTCGAAGTCGGCGACAAGGGCAGTTTCGCCTCGACCACGTATGCGGCTGATGGCCGAGAATCCGGCGTCCTCCACGAAATGGCCGTTGCCCTGGCTCAGGAAGATGCGGGCGTTGTAGCGAGTGTCGGACACGCAGGCGCCATAGGGCACGAGCAGGATGTCGTCGAGGCCGTCGCTATTGAAGTCGGCAACCCGGTAGGTCTTGACGTTGTCCTTGAAGGACGTCGAGTCGACGATGTCGAGACCGATACCGCCGTCGAAGGTCGTGAACGTGCCGTTCGCGTTCTGGAGGCTGGACGTTGGCTCGTATCGGCCATCACCGTTGAAGTCCCCGATGCCGGGGAAATGGGCGGCCAACGAGTTTCCATACGATCGCACCGCGTCGAACTGCACCGTGGGATTTGCTGCGCTCGAGGCCGACTGCCGTACTGCGAGGACCATGCCGAAAGGGACGAGCACCGCAGACAGCACCATGCGCGTCCATGTCTTGTGTTTCACCTGAAAGCTACTTTCTGACGCCCGCCGCAGGTGTCACTTCACTGTACGAGAAGTCCTCTCGCCGAAGGGGAGGTCGCAAGAATCAAATTGCGGTCAAGGACGAAAAATCTTCGACGAATCCATTGACACACGATGCTTTTCTTGCAAGCAGTCCACTGCGACAGCGATGTGGTCGGCCAATTCGGCCCGTGAGGCTCTCACCGGGGTATCGCCCAGGTGAGAGCCTGATTCAGGTGGCGCCCTCGGCAGGATTCGAACCTGCGCACATGGCTCCGGAGGCCAATGCTCTATCCCCTGAGCTACGAGGGCGGGACGCCGTACGTTAGCCGCAAACCGTTGGGCTTGGCACCCCCGTTCCCATAGGCTCGCCGCTCGTGTCCGCCAGCCCCGTGCCGTTCTCCCTCTTGCCCGACTCCGCCGCCATAGATGAGACCGGTGAATTGACCGTTGGGGGATGCCGTCTCACTCACCTCGCCGCCCAATTCGGTACGCCGCTGTTTGTGTATGACGAGGACCACATCCGCGCTCGGTGCCGAGAAGCAATCGGTGTCTTCGGGCAGGACAACGTGGTGTACGCCACCAAAGCCTTCAACTGTGTCGCCATGGCCAGGCTGGCCCACGAGGAGGGTCTGATGCTCGACGTGGCCAGCGCCGGCGAACTGCATGTCGCCCTGGTCGCCGGGGTTCCGGCCGACCGCTGCATCCTGCATGGCAACAACAAGTCAATGGATGAGCTGCACATGGCGGTCGAGTGCGGGGTTCACCACCTCGTGGTCGACAGCTTCGATGAACTCGACCGACTCGACGCGCTCTACCTCGAAACCCGGCGCGTGCCCCGAATTCAGCTGAGGCTCACGCCCGGCGTGCATGCCCACACCCACGATTTCATCTCGACCGGCCAGGATGACTCGAAGTTCGGGTTCACGGTGTCGAATGGGGCCGCGGCCGAGGCCATCGCCCGGGCCACAACGAGTGCCAGCGTCGAACTGATCGGCGTGCACTGCCACATTGGCTCCAATGTGTTCCGGGCGGAAAGCTTTGGCGAAGCGATGCGAGTCATGGCGGCCATCGCCAACCCGCTCGACCTGGCGCACCTCACCATTGGTGGCGGCCTCGGGGTCGCCTATGTTGAGGGTGAGCGAGCACCCACTATCTCGGCGTGGGCAGGGTCGGTGACCGCGGAGGCAGAGCGGGCCAACGTCAGGGCCGCGGTGTCAGTCGAGCCGGGCCGATCGCTGGTGGCGAGTGCAGCCATCACCCTGTACACCGTGGGCACGATCAAGGACCTGCCGGGCATTCGCCGCTACGTATCGGTTGATGGTGGCATGAGCGACAACCCGCGGCCGGTGTTGTACGGCTCGGGCTATGAGGGCTTTCTCCCTCGTTGCCCGACGGCGGCCCGGCCCATGCAGGCGCGCCTGGTCGGCAAGCATTGCGAGAGCGGTGACGTGCTGATCTTTGACGCCAACCTGCCCGCTGACACCAATGTCGGGGACATCCTGGCTACCCCCGTCACCGGTGCCTACGGCCACTCAATGGCATCGAACTACAACAAGCTGACCCGACCGGCCATTGTCTTTGTGAGCGGCGGAACCGCTCGCCTTGTGGTTCGCAGGGAATCCCTCGACGACCTGGTTCGCAACGATGTGATCTGAGCCGGGCGGGCGGGCGCTGCGCTGCGGGCGGGCGGGGCTGCACTCCGGTTGGGCGGGGGGCGGTGCTGCGGGCGGGCGGCGCTCTGGGCGAACTGGCGCCAGCGACCAACAATTGCGCCCAAGGATCGGAGTGCACGCTAATCTGCGTCGACCCCGAGAACGAGGACGAATGACCTATGAGGTTTCGCACCAAGATGGTCATCGGCGCAGTGGCGCTGTCGATCTTTCCTGCAACTGCACATGCTAGCCCGGTGCTGTTCAGCGATGATTTCTCGTCGTATCCGCGCGAGAGCGTCATTGCATCGGAGTACAACTTTCGCAGCGGTATCTCGGGGCGGTCACCCTGGATAGTTACCTCGGGTTGTCTGTTCGAGCGAGATGGATTGACCGCGACGGGATGGGTGGGCGACCCGAGAAGTCTTCCCGGCGATGCCGACCCGACCTGCGAACCCAACGGGTCGACCGTGTTCCGCCTCATCACCAAGCGCACCGACTTTCGCAACGAGGCCGTCTCGTTTCGGCTCTTTCTACGCACAAACGCGGCCACCGGGTCGCCTTTCCTCGCGACCGCGGCCACCCCGCCGCTGCCATGGGATGGGGTGAAGATCTTCTTGCGATATCAGGATTCCACCCACCTGTACTACGCGTCGGTGGCTCGCCGAGACGGCGCGGTGCTGCTGAAGAAAAAATGCCCCGGCGGTGAGGATGCTGGCGGTTCCTACTACGACATCGGTGACGAAACTCACGGCCACCCGCTGCCCGCCGACGTTTGGCAGACCGTCCAGGCTACCGCCAGAAACGTCGGTGACGGGGTGCAACTCTCCCTGAGCCAAAACGGCACGACCCTTGTAACCGCGACCGACAACGGCGTCGGGTGCGCGCCAATTCGCGAGCCAGGACGCACCGGTATTCGGGGCGACAACGTCAACTTTCAGTTCGACGACTTCGTGGTCACCGGCGGCTGAGGCAAGGCATCGGACCACGTGCCGGGGTCGGACCCAATTTCCGCCATCGGATGCGGGCTCGGCCGTGCGACAATAGGCGACCCCTATGGCTGACCCCATCCTGCACCTCACCTCACTCTTGCAACGCGGTTTCGACGAGCTCGAACCAGGAGCCGACCCAGTGGTTCGGCCCTCTGATCGCGCTGATTATCAAGCCAACGGTGTGCTGCCCTTGGCCAAGCGACTCGGTCGCAATCCCCGAGATGTCGCCAACGAACTAGGTGGTCTCCTCGATCTTGACGGCGTGGCCGACGTCGAGATCGCCGGACCAGGATTTTTGAACATCACGCTCACCAACCGGCTTGTCGAGCATCTGATCACGATCCTGAATGCCGATGATGAGCGCCTCGGCGTACGTAGCGCGCTGCATCCCGAGCGCGTTGTCGTCGACTACTCCGCACCGAACGTCGCCAAGGAAATGCACATCGGCCACCTTCGATCGACCATCATTGGCGACGCTCTGGTGCGGCTTTTGAGCTTCGTTGGCCACACCGTCATCCGGGAGAATCATGTCGGAGACTGGGGTCTGGCCTTTGGCATGTTGATCGAACACCTCACCGATTTGCAGCAAACCGCCGGCGCAGAAAACCTGAGCATTGGCGATCTGGGTGATTTCTATAGGCAGGCCAGGGCCAAGTTCGACACCACCGACGCGTTCAAAGAACGCTCCCGCAACCGAGTCGTCGCTCTGCAGTCGGGTGACAGCGAAACCTTGCGGTCCTGGAATATCTTGGTTGAGCAGTCGGCGACATACTTCCAAGAGGTGTACGACCGGCTCGGGGTGTTGCTGCGCACCGACGACATCGTGGGGGAAAGTTTCTACAACCCGATGCTCGACACCGTGGTCGATGATCTCGGTTCGCTCGGCCTGTTGTCGGAAAGCAATGGAGCACTTTGCGCCTTCCCGCCGGGTTTTCTCGGCCGCGAAGGTGATCCTCAACCGCTCATCGTGAAGAACCGCAACGGCGGCTTCGGCTACGCCGCTACCGATCTGGCGACCGTGCGCGACCGTGTTGATCGCCTGCAGGCCACGTGGCTGCTGTACGTGGTGGGCTCGCCTCAGGCGCTGCATCTCACCATGGTGTGGAGGGTGGCCGAGATGGCAGGCTGGCTCACCCCTGCGGCTCGGGCGGTTCACGTTCCGTTCGGCAGCGTGCTCGGCAGCGACCGCAAGATGTACCGCACCCGAGTCGGCGAAAGTATCCGCCTGGTCGATCTGCTGGATGAAGCCGTGAACCGAGCCAGCGCCGAAATGGACAAGCGCGCCTCCGATATTACCGGCGACGAGCGGGCAGCCGTTGCCCGCGCCGTCGGACTGGGTGCGGTGAAATATGCCGACCTATCGAACGATCGCATTAAGGACTACGTGTTCGATTGGGATCGGATGCTGGCCTTTGAGGGCAACACGGCCCCATACTTGCAGTACGCCTGCGCTCGGATCGCGTCCATCCTGCGACGCGCTGGCGATCAGGCTGACGACCTAGCGGGGGAGCGTATTGGCGTCGACGCCCCGCAGGAACGGGCCTTGGCCATGTCGCTGTTGGCCTTTGACAGTGTCGTCCACGACACCATCGACAAGCTCGGCCCACACCGGTTGTGCACCTATCTGTTCGATCTAGCCCAGACCTTCACCTCGTTCTACGACGCCTGCCCGGTAATGAAGGACGACGTAGCCCAGACAACGCGTCGCAGCCGATTGGCGTTGTGCCAGCTCACGCTGCGGGTGTTGAGTCGCGGGCTCGATCTGCTCGGCATTGACGTGCCAGCTCGGATGTAGATCACGGTGCGCTCCAACCGGTGGCGCGCTCGGCGTCTGGCGGACGGCATACTTGCACCGTGACGATGATTGACCGAGCGATTCGACGGTTTCAAATGGCGCCGCACAACCCAGAAGCTGATGAGGCAGTCATCGACCTGCTGCATCTCGTGATGCTGTCGGACCGACTGTCGTCCGTGGATGAACGCGACCGAATCAACACCTTTGTCCTCAGTCGAAAGTGGCCGTCGGGTCACAATCCCGAGGCGTATGCGCAGAAATCTCTGGCTGCCAGCCGGGCGGTGCTGAACAACGCAGACGACCTCCACCGGGCGCTCGACTCGGTGGTGGCCCGATTGGTCGAGACCGGCTACCGGGAGTATGCGGTCGAATTGTGCCGCGACGTCGCCAACCTCGATGGTGTGGTGGCCCCCACCGAGCGGGCCCTCATCGACTACGTTCACCTGCGGCTCGCCGTATGAGTTTTCCGCCCCCCGTGCTGCCAGCCGTGGAATTGTTCGGACTGTACAAGCACTTTCCCGGCAAGGTCGCTGTGGACAACGTGACGCTTTTTGTACCGCGGGGAAGCTTCTTTGGTCTGGTTGGCCCGAACGGTGCAGGGAAGACCACAACGCTACGAATGGCCACCGGATTGCTACGACCCGACGGCGGTCAGGTGCGTATCGACGGTGTCGAGGTCTGGCCGGACCCGGCGGGGGTCAAGAGTCGCCTCGGGCTGGTACCCGACGGTTTGTTGCTGTTCGAACGACTTTCCGGCCGCGAGATGCTGCTCTACGCCGGGCTGCTTCGAGGCATGCCTGAAGGTGAGGTCATTGCCCGATCCGGCGAACTACTCGACGTGCTCGGCCTCGCCGACGACGCACACAAACTCATCGTCGACTACAGCCACGGCATGCGGAAAAAGACCGCGTTAGCCTGTGCTTTGCTACACCGGCCGCCGGTTTTGGTGTTGGACGAACCGTTCGAGGGTATCGACCCGGTGTCGGCCGTAAATATGCGCACGGTGCTCGAACGTTTCACGTTGTCGGGCGGAACTATCATCATGTCGAGCCACGTCATGGATCTGGTCGAGCGGATGTGTGACCACGTTGCCGTCATCGCCGGCGGCAAGCTATTGGCCAATGGAACGATCGGCGCCTTACGCAACGGTGGTCGGCTCGAGGATGCTTTCATGCATCTGGTGGGCGGCCCGCCGGTGGGCGTCGGCACCCTGTCATGGCTCGACGAACCGCGCCGCTGACCATGGCGACGAACAGGCCATCGGGCGTGCCGACTCTGGCGGTGCCGCCTCCGCCTGGGTCGGCCGTGCCCGGTCGCCGATCCGATCGCACCCGTCGGGCGGATCCTCGGATCGGGCTGCAGGGTTCGGCCGCCACCATCGGCCGTTTGAAGTGGCGGCTTTGGCGAAACGGATTCCGGCGATCCGGAGCCCAGGTGCTGGGCACGGTGTTGTCCATCATCTTGGCGCTCACCATGGGGGCAGCAACGGCGCTGCTGTGCATCGCCAGTCGAAATGTCGCCGTGGCTGACCGCCGTACTGCGTTCACCCTGATTGGTGGCGCGGTCAGTTTGATCGCGCTGATCGGGCCTGTGATAGCCGGGGGGATCGACGACACCCTGCCAGTGAACCTGTTGCGCCAGTATCCGATCCGCCGCAGTCAACTGCTGTCGGGTCTCGTGCTGGCTGGTTTGGTTGGCGCGGTGCCCGTCGGTCTGGCCATTGGCGTTGTCGGTGCGGTCGTCAGCTCAATTCGCTCCCCGCTCGGCGTGCTGCTGGCTGTCGTGGCCGGTCTGGTGTTCTTCCTGGAAACACTCGTTCTGTCGCGTCTACTGACCACGCTGTTCGCTCGCGCCATGAACAGTCGTCGTGGCCGCGACGCAGCGGTGGCACTGGTGAGTCTGGCCGGACTTTCGGGCCTGGTGCTGCAGGTGCTCGGTCGCTATGTCGCAACATTGAGTGCCGCCCGCCTGCGATCACTCGGTGGAATGGTGCGCTTCACTCCACCGGGTGCCTTGGGTCGTGCCCTGGTCGATGGCGGTCGGGGTCAGATCGGGGCTGCCGTCTGCGGCATCGCCATTGGTCTGGCCGGTCTTGCGGTCGCAGTCGGTGTGTGGTGGTGGGCCTTGAGTCGATTGGATGAGCAGGATGCCGCGGTCGAGCTGACGGCACGGCGACCTCGACGTGAGGCATCGCTGTTTTCTGGGATTGGCTGGCTGCCTCGCACCGCCCTCGGCGCAGTAGCGGCGCGTCAGGTGCGCTCCACGATGCGAGACCCGCGTCGACGGGTCGGGATGATCATCTCGCTCGCCCTCGGTGTCGTCTTTCCGCTCGTGAACAACGCCGGCCGCGGCGCCAGCGCCGCTGTACTGTTCGCCTCGGGAGCAAGTTGGCTGTTGGTGCTTGGCGGCATGAATCAGTTCGGCATCGACGGTCGCGCGCTCTGGTTCGATCTCATGTCGGGCGCCAGCCCAGTGGTGCTCTTAAAAGGCCGCAGCCTGGGGCAGGTAATCTTTGCGGTTCCGGTCGTGCTCACGGCATCGATCACCTTGGCCGCGTTGACGAACGGTTGGGCCTACGTGCCAGCGGCGCTGCTCGTTGGGGTGGCCACGGCTCTGGCGGGCATGGGAGCTGCCGGACTGGTCTCGACCGTCGCCCCCATGCGAGTGCCCGAAGGCGCCAATCCGTTCGCCGTGAACACATCAGGGCAAGGCTGTATCGCTCCGATTCTCGGCCTGCTCGGCATGGCCTCGATCGGGATACTTTTGCTGCCATTGGCGGTCGGCCTGATGCTGTGGCGAACGCGTCCGCTCGGCTGCGCCCTTATTGGATTGGTCGCCGTACCGTACTGCGCCCTGCTCTGGACGATATGTCTCCGCATGGCGGCGCGACGACTGGTCGGACATGAGCCAGAACTGGTTGCTCTGGTAGACCCGCGCACATGAAACATCTGCCCGACCCGGTTCGCCAGCACCTCACTGCCTGGTTCGGAGGCTGGAACAGTGCCGATCACGGGATTGCGGTGGTGGAATCCGAACACCGCCGTCAACCGGGGTGGGACGGGAACATACTGTCGGTGGTCGGGCTGGCCCACGGTGACTGGGCGGTACTGAGCGTGGCACCAGGGAAGGCCGAGGCAGTAGAGGCTCAGATTGGTCGGGGGAACCCGTCGGAGATCGCAACGGTGCTGACCCTGATGACCGCGGCGTTTCGGTGGCGGCTCGACTCACCAAACTCTCCGGACGCGGGGCAGTGGGTGCCCACAGCCGACGACCGTGTGCCAGCCTGGCTCAAGCCCTTCAACGGAGATGTGCTGATCGAGTGGGATGACCACGGCCGCTACGGTGCCGGGGTGGGCCGCAAGATGCACAATGCGCTTGGACATGAGATCTCGGTCGGCACCGAGCCGGCTTTGCAGGGGCGCGGTATCGCCCAACGCTTGGTGGAAACCGCCACACGTCGCATCCTGCGAGAAGCACCCCTTGCTACGTACATACACCTTCTTGAAAATGTTGCATCCGGAAAAGTAGCGGAGCGTGCCGGATTCGCCGACAACGGGTGGCGCTACCTGGGTACGCCCGAAATCTGACCCTCCAAACGACCCATATCAGTCCAATATGTTCTCTTAGTATTCTTTGAGCAGCGAATACACGGATCGGGAGACCCGTTGCCGCCAAGGAGACATCGTGCCGCGTTACGTCGTCCTCGCCCGCGACTTTGATTTTGCTGAGATGGCCCGCAAGGCCACCGCCGACGAGAGCCCAAAGCACATTCTGGCCGATGTCTGCGAGCGGCTTCATGCCACGCTCGTGGCCCCGTCGTCGTCCAGTCGTCCGAACGCGCTGTGGCGAGCCGCCTTCCTGGTGTTTTCGAAAGCGTATTCCACGCCAGAGGTTTGGGGGATCGCGCACCACGTCGCCCGCACGGCCCACACCGGCGACCTGGTCTACGCCACCGGCGAAGACCTTGGTATGACCATTTCAGTGTTGTCGATGATTCGCCGCAAGCGCATGGCGCTGGCTGTTTCGGTGGTGTGGCCCGAACGGCTGGCACCGACCAAAGCTCTGCTGAGATTCAAGCGCCGCATCGCCATGTTTCTCGCCGTCACCGAAGACAAGGCCCGCCAGATTCGTGACCTAGGTGGCCCCGATTGCCCCGAGGTCGTGGTGCTGCCGGCCGTCATCGACCTGACCTTTTTCTCCGCCAGCGCTGTCGCCAAGCGCCAACCTCCACTGATTGCCAGTGGTGGACTCGTCGACCGCGACTACGTCACCCTCGCCCAGGCGGTCACTGGCCTACCGGTGCAGGTCGAGGTGTGCGCGATGTCGTCGATGCCAGCCAGTATGGCGTCACCGGCATACCCGGCATCGCTACCGGACAACATGATGATCGGCCAACAATCACTCCGTGAGCTCCGTGACATGTACCGCGAGGCCACCCTCACGGTCGTGCCGTTAGTGGCTGGCAACCAGGGCTCCGGGCTCACGGTCGTGTGGGAAGCCATGGCGTGCGGCTGCCCGGTGTTGGCCACCGCAGGAGCGGGCGATCTTTCGGAGTACGCGGCCAAAGGCCTCATCGTCGGGCTGCCGGCCGAAGATCCCGATGCCGTCCGCGCCGCAATCGAAGAGGCCCTGGCCCACCCCGAGCGCATGCAGGCCATGGCGGAGCGGGCACGGGCTTTCGTCTCTGAGCACTTCAACGATGCTCTCTATGTCGACATTTTGACCAAAAAGCTTGGCGTTGCTCAGGCGAGAACGGCCGAACCGGCACAATCCCATGGTCGCCAAGCGGTGTTGCCGATAGGTTGATCGACCGTGACGGTCGACAATGTGGTGCGTGTAGGGGTTCTCGGATGCGGCAACGTAGGTGCGGCACTGGTGCAATTGGTGGCCAAACAGTCGGCGGCGATCGAGGCGTCAACCGGCCTGCGACTCGAGGTAACTCGGGTGGCGGTGCGGAACCTGTCCCGCGACCGTGACGCCATCATGGCCCCAGGCGTACTTACGCGAGATGCCATTGGGGTGGTAGAAGACCCTGACATCGACATCGTCGTCGAATTGATCGGCGGCATAGAGCCAGCTCGTGAGCTGATTCTGTCGGCCATGGCCCATGGCAAACCGGTCGTGACCGGCAACAAGGAGTTGCTGGCCAACGTTGGCACCGAACTGTTCGCCGCAGCCGATATTCGGGGCGTGGACTTGTTGTTCGAAGCCGCCGTGGCTGGCGGCATCCCGATCGTGCGTCCGCTTCGCGAGTCGTTGCGGGGCGAATCGATCCGCCGGGTGCTCGGCATCGTGAACGGCACGACCAACTTCATCCTGACCAAGATGGCCGAAGAGGGTGCCGACTACACCGCCGCCCTTTCCGAGGCCCAGCGCCTCGGCTACGCCGAACGGGATCCAACCGCCGACGTCGAGGGTTTTGACGCCGGGGCCAAGGCGGCCATCATCGCGACCATCGCGTTCGGTAGCCGGGTGGTGGCCGGTGACGTGTACCACGAAGGCATCAGCCAGATCACGGCCAAGGACATAGCCATGGCCGCCAAGCTGGGCTATGTCATCAAGCTGCTGGCCATCTGCGAGCAGGATCCTGCCTCGAAGGAGATCGCTGTCAGAGTGCATCCAGCCATGGTGCCCAGGCAGCATCCGTTGGCCTCGGTGCGCGACAGCTACAACGCCGTGTTCATCGAGGGCGAGGCAGTGGGATCCTTGATGTTTTACGGTCGAGGTGCCGGTGGATCGCCCACGGCCAGCGCCGTGCTCGGCGACCTGATCGACGCCGCCGTCAATCTTCGCAAGGGCACCCATGCGCCGATCGGGACGTTCGGACGGTCGCCAATTCTGGGTATCGACCAGACCAGCTCGCCCTTCTACGTCACCTTGCAGGTAAGCGATCGGCCGGGCGTACTGCACGCCGTCACCGGGGTGTTCGCCCGCCACGGCGTCAGCATCCGTGCCG
>JAYTVF010000334.1:0-4442 GCA_043744155.1 Acidimicrobiia bacterium
TCGCGCATGTAGTCGGGCATATCAAGGCCAGCGTCGAGGCGCTCGGCGATCTTGGCGTGGGCGATGTCTCGGGCCACGACCATCGGTCCGGTCAACATCACTCGAGTGCGCACTGGATGCTTGCTCAGCTCGGCCCGAATCTCCGCCATCGGCCGGGAAAGATCGATGTGCACGACGGTGTCGGCGAGGTGATCTTCGGTGATCTCAGGGAGGAAGCGGGCAGGGTCGGTTTCAAGTTGTTCGAGGAAGACGCCCTCGGCCGTGATCTTTCCGATGGCCTGACGGTCGGCCGAACAGGAGACAGCGATCGCTACGGGCAGGCTGGCGCCGTGGCGCGGCAGGCGTACGATGCGCACGTCGTGACAAAAGTATTTCCCTCCGAACTGCGCCCCAATACCGGTCTTCCACGACAACTCGAGCACTTCCTTTTCGAGTTCGGTGTCTCGGAACGCTCGACCGCCCATGTTGCCCGTGGTCGGTAAGGCATCGAGATAGTGGGTACTCGCCAACTTTGCCGTTTCCAGCGCCATCTCCGCCGAGGTACCCCCGATGACCACCGCGAGGTGATACGGCGGGCAGGCAGCCGTGCCGAGGGTCTTGATTTTGTCGTTGATGAACTGCGGGAGGGCCTTCGGGTTCAGAATCGCCTTGGTCTCCTGGAACAGATAGCTCTTGTTGGCCGAGCCGCCTCCCTTGGCGATGAACAAGAACTTGTAGGCGTCACCGTCGACGGCCGCGATCTTGATCTCTGCCGGCAGGTTGTTGGCGGTGTTCTTTTCTTCGTACATGTCGAGCGCTGCCATCTGGCTGTAGCGCAGGTTCGAGCTGATATAGGTGTTGTAGACCCCACGAGAGATTGCCTCCTCGTCACCACCGCCCGTAAACACGAACTGCCCCTTCTTCCCCTTGACGATGGCGGTGCCGGTGTCCTGGCACATTGGCAAGACGCCTCCGGCGGCGATAGCGGCGTTCTTGAGCAGATCGAGGGCCACAAATCGATCGTTTTCGCTGGCGTCGGGGTCGACCATGATGTTGGCCAACTGCTGCAGGTGATCCGGGCGCAGTAGATGGGCGATGTCGCGCATCGCCGTCTCCGTCAAAAGAGTGATGGCCTGGGAATCGACCTTCAGGAATCGTCCCTCGGGCGTGTCGAATGTCGACACGAAATCGCTGGTCAGCTTGCGAAATGGGGTGGTATCGGGGCCGACCGGAAACGGATCCTGGTACGCGAATTCGGGCATGACGAAAAGCTAATCGTTGTCACCCGTTGGGTCACTGCCGAGGAGATGTTTGCGCCGGCCGAGCCGACTCCATCGGTGGCCGGGGTCTGCATCTTGAGCAACTGTCGAGGTCACCTACGTCGGCGAACTGGGCTAGGCGCTGGGCGCCGTGACCGGCCTGATCGTTTAGACGGCGGCGCTGCCGACGAAGGGTGCAGGGTCGGTCAGGGTCGGAATGTTTGGTGTCGACCATGCCGCGGCCGAGGCGATTGTCTCGGCAACCTTGCGCCACGCCCGCGGCTCCCAACCTTGGGCCGCTGCCGCGACTGTGCCGTCGTGGCGGATGAAGACGAAAGCGGGCAGGTGAGCCAGGCCGAGCGAGGAGACAACCTGGCGATCAGGGTCGGTGAAGGTCAGGAACTCCTGCGCGAATGGTCCCAGAAACGATCGGGCTCCCACCGCATCGGATGCCACGATAAAGTTGACCCGCACATCGGCTCCTTGAAAGCCGCGCAAGATGCGTGCGGCCGTCGGTAAAATCCACGAGCTCTCGTTCGTATACGGATCGAGTACGACGGAGACGAGATGAAAAGTCTTCATCCAGTCATTCAACGAACGCGGGTCGCCATCCAGGGGCGTCAAGATGAGATCGGTCGCAGGGTCTTTCACCACCCGTGCAACGTAGCGCGCCGCGGGTAATCTGATCGAAATGCATCCCATCGAGCGGCTTCGGTTTGTGGCACGGGCATCCGGCGCGGATCCTGTGAACCTGGTGCGCGAAGCTGCCGTGGGTATGGCCGCCTTCGGTAACGACCCAGCTGCTCTGGTTACAACGTGTCGGCGGGTCGTTGAGCGTCAACCCGGTGTCGGCGCATTGTGGTGGCTCTGCGCTCGCATGCTCACATCTGTTGACCCTCGGCTCGAGGGGCGCCGGTCGATGGTTGAGATATCCGAGGATCCGACCGCGGATGAGTTGGCGCTGAGCATGCCTGAGGGCGCAACCGTTGCAGTTCTTGGCTGGCCGAGCATCATTGGCGACGGCCTGGCCCGGCGTGGCGACTGCCGCGCTTTCGTGATCGACACCCTGGGGGAGGGCACTGGTTTGGTACGCAGGTTGCGGCGCGCCGACGTCGAAGCGGAGGAGGTTCCGCCGGCTGGTTTGGCCTCGGCAGTGATCGCCTCATCGCTGGTCATCCTCGAAGCCTCCGCAAT
Organism: Acidimicrobiia bacterium; assembly: GCA_043744155.1. Classification (GTDB taxonomy): domain Bacteria; phylum Actinomycetota; class Acidimicrobiia; order Acidimicrobiales; family Ilumatobacteraceae; genus JANMCE01. Next base: position 2,433 of record JAYTVF010000334.1, read on the forward strand.
CGGGCCGGACTCGGCGCTGTGCGTCGCGGGCTCCCATGCTGCAGCGGCCGTGGCCTATACCAATGGTGTGCCGGTTTGGCTCGTCGGTGGTGTCGGACGACTGCTCCCCGCTCGCATGTGGGAATCGCTTCAACAAAGGGTCGAGGCCCGCGGTGAATCATGGGAGCAGGACGACGAGTTCGTGCCACTCGGCCTGATCAATGACCTGTGTGGCCTAGCTGGTCCAGAATCGGTGGCGGAGGGGCTCCGCCGAATCGACTGTCCCGTTGCGCCGGAGCTTTTGCGGACCACAGCGTTCTGATGTCACAAGACCAGATCGGGCTGGTTGAGTTCGATGCGGTTACCAGACGGATCGAGCAGAAAAATCTGATCACCGGCGCCTGCGATGCGCGGCGCATGGCGATAGAGGATCCGTTTGGCATCGAGGTGACCCATCCACGCCGACAGATCGTCCACCTGCAGCGCAAAGTGCTGTCGAGGATCGGGCGGGTTCCTCGCTTGTCCGATCAGATGTACCTGCTGGGCTCCCGCCTGTAACCACGAACCGGGGAAGTTGAAGTTGGGCCGGGTCGACAACAACTCGAATCCCAGGACGTCGACGTAGAAGCTCGTCGCCTCCTCGACGTCGCTCACGTTGAGCGACACGTGATGAATTCCGCTGATTTCCATCTCGGCAGGGTACCCGGCTACGTGCAAGGCGTTGACACGAAATGGCCGTGTCCAGATGGCGGGCCGGCGGCGTCACCACCTAGGTTGCCAAGATGTCCGCTCGCTCTCGTGATCTTCCCCGTCGGTCCTGTCTCTCGATCCCGGGATCGAGCGAAAAAATGATGGGGAAGGGCCCGAGCACCGCCGCCGATATGGTCTTCCTCGACCTTGAGGACGCATGCGCGCCCAAGGAGAAGGAAGCGGCCCGAGGTAAAATCGTCGAAGCCATCAAAGGCCACGACTGGGGCAACAAGGTGCTGTGCGTTCGGGTGAACGACTGGTCCACCAAGTGGACGGCCTTCGACATTCTCGACGTGGTGGGTAACGCTGGGCCCCGGCTGGACGAGATCATGCTGCCAAAGGTCGAATCCGCGGCCCAGATCGTCGCAACTGATCTTTTACTGCGACAGGTTGAAATTGCTGCCGGATTGCCGGTTGGCCACATCGGCATCGAAGCTCAGATCGAAACAGCGCGCGGTCTGATAAACGTCGAGGAGATCTGTGCTGCTTCGCCCAGGCTGGAGGCCATCATCTTTGGTCCGGCCGACTTCGCTGCTTCAATGGAACTACCCGTGCTCACCGGTGGCGTCTCCATCCCCGACTACCCCGGCGATCACTTCCATTACGTATTCTCCAAGATCCTGATGGCTGGGCGGGCCAACGGCCTGCAGGTGATGGACGGGCCGTTCCTGCACATTCGTGACCACGACGCCTTCCGCGAGTACACCAAGCGCACTCGAAATCTCGGATACGACGGTAAGTGGGCCTTACATCCGGATCAGGTGAATATCCTGAACGAGATCTTTTCGCCGACTCAGGAGCAGTTCGACAAGGCCTGGGCCATCTTGGACGCGTATCAGGTGGCCACCGAGGATGAAGGCAAGGGTGCCGTCATGTTTGGCCTCGAGATGATCGATGAGGCGAGCCGGAAGATGGCGACCAAGTTCGTCAGCCGTGGTGAGCGAGCCGGTCTCGTTCGCTCATCCACGCCCGAATGAGCCGCTTCGACGTCGTGCTGTTCGATGTCGGCGGAGTTTTGGTCTTACCCGACCCGGTGCAGATTGGCGCCACCCTGTCACCGTTTGGTGGCACGACCGACCTGGCTACCTTGAGACGCGGCCACTACGCCGCCATGGCCGCTCAGGAGCGGTCGGTGGACGAACACAACCACGGTACGGTCGAAGGCATCAGCTGGCTGCCCTACCAGGAGACGGTGGCCGCCAACGCTGGTGTCGCCGACTTACAGATGGCCGAGGCCATTCGCGCTGTGGCGCGATTGTGGAATCCCTACCTGTGGACCCA
>JAYTVF010000335.1:0-16116 GCA_043744155.1 Acidimicrobiia bacterium
TGTCGCCAGTGCCCAAGAACACGCCGTCGTAGAGAAAAGCAACGGCACCAGGAATCGACATGATGCCTAGGACGACGAGCGCCGGAATGGCCGCGGACCGCACGCCTGAGTCGGGCGTGAAGAGACGTGGCAAGACACCAGCGGTGGCCACAAACAGCGCGCCAATCACGGCGCCGAACCGTAGCGTCAGGGTGACGAGCCGACGGATCGTCACCGCCCCGCCGCCATCGTCGGCCCCCATGTGTTCAGCGACGAGCACTTGCCCTGCCAGGGCGAGCGCGTCGAGGGCGAGGGCCGACAGATAGAACAGTTGCGAGACGATTTGGTGCGCGGCGGCCCGAACCTCGCCCATGCGGGTCGCGGCCGCTGTAGCCAGCATGAAAGTGCCAGCGATACACGCGGTGCGTACCCCAAAACGAAGCCCGTCGAGCACCATGACAACCATGCGACCGACATCCACTGTGCCGCCACCGCGGTCGCGACGGTCCCGAAGAACGAACCACATCAGCCACAAAGCCGTGATGCCCTGGGCGACAAATGTGCCCCACGCCGAACCGACCAAGCCGGTGTGCAGCCCACGCACGAACCACAGCTCCAAAACGAGGTTCACAATGTTGGCCACCACCACGACCAACAAGGATCGACTGGTTCGACCGCTGCCTTGCAGCAGACCATGACCGACGAACGACAACAGCAGGAACGGCATGCCCAGCGCACCAACATGCAGATACCTTACGGCTCCGTCCAAAACCTCCCCTCGCCCATTGAGCGCGAAGGCGAATGGACGGGCACCGAACCACAACACCGCAGCCAGGCCGATGCCGAGCACCGTGGCCACGGCCACACCATCGGCCAGCATGTTGGCCTCGGTGGCTCGCTCGATCGGCCCGCCCGACCGAGCACGTGCCGACTGGGTAGTGATAGCGCGTTGGATGAACGCCGTCATCCAAAAAGGAAGGGTCAGCACCGCGTACGCCAAACCGAGTGACGCCAAGGCGCTGGCACCGAGGCGGCCAATGATGGCGGAATCGCTTAGCTGATAGAGCGGCTCAGCGGCCAGCGTGCCCAGGGCTGGCACGGTGATTTTGGCAATGCGCTTCCCAAGGGCAGGTGCCGCTACGGCCGTCGTCGCAACAGCTCTTCTGCGATTTGGATGGTGTTGAGCGCCGCTCCCTTGCGCAGGTTGTCGCCACTGACGAACAGGCACAGGCCGCGACCATCGGGCACGGTCGAATCCTGCCGGATACGGCCCACATACGAGGGATCTTGGCCAGCGGCCTGCAACGGCGTGGGCACGTCAGTAAGCACGACGCCGGGGGCGCCATCGAGCACTTCGCGAGCGCGAGCCGCCGAGATCGGGCGGCTGAACTCGGCGTTGATGGCGAGCGAATGGCCGGTAAATACGGGCACCCGTACGCAGGTGCCCGACACCAGCAGATCGGGGATGCCGAGAATCTTGCGGCTCTCGAAGCGGAACTTGGCCTCCTCGTCCGTCTCGCCGTCATCGTTGGCCTTGCCGATGAAAGGCACGACGTTGAAGGCGATCGGAGCGACGAACTTGGCCGGCTGGCCCATGTCGACGGCATCGCCGTTGTAGGTAAGCGCAGCAATGCCATCGCCGGCCTTGGCCACCTGCGCTGCCAATTCCTCGACACCGGCGAGTCCGGCACCAGACACCGCCTGGTAACTCGAGCCGATCATCCTTACGAGGCCAGCTTCTTCGTGCAACATCTTCATGGCAGGCATAGCGGCCATGGTGGTGCAATTCGGATTGGCGATGATGTTCTTGGGCAGGTGATCGAGGGCGTGAGCGTTGACCTCGGGCACCACCAGCGGCACGTCTGGATCCATCCGCCAGGCAGACGAGTTGTCGATGACAATGCATCCGGCGGCGGCGAATCGAGGTGCCAGAAACTTCGAAGTAGTACCCCCAGCTGAGAACAGGGCGATGTCGAGACCTGAGATGTCGGCGGTCTCGGAATCCTCGACCGTGATCTGCTGGCCCTGCCAGTCGATGATGCGTCCGGCCGACCGGGCGGATGCAAACAACCGAAGGCTGGTCAGAGGAAAGTTTCGGTCGGCCAGCAGCCGCAGCATGACGCCGCCAACCTGACCCGTTGCGCCAACAATGCCGATATTCATAGGGCTATCACGATAGTTGGCCCGGTGGAAAAGCCCGAAAGATTTCCTCGCTTGAGGCGTCGCCGGGTTGGTCTGTCGGTCGTGATTTCACCGCGAACGGCGAGCAATCGCTAACCTCCCGTCGTGGTGAAGGTACGCAGAGTGATCGTGGTCGGGGCCGGGCTGGCCGGTTTGTCGGCCGCCGATGCCCTGTTGGCAGAAGGCGTCGAGGTCACGGTTCTCGAGGCGCGCCACCGAGTCGGTGGACGAGTTCTCACCCATCGAGACGGCTTTGTCGCCGGTCAGTGTGCCGAGGGCGGAGCCGAATGGGTCAGCTCTGATCACACCGAGGTACTGTCCCTCGTCGAGCGCCTCGGGCTCGATCTGCTGCCGACACAACCGTCCTTGTCGACCAAAGACAGCCTGCTCGACGCTGCTGGCAAGGTGGCCCGATTCGATCTGTGGGATCGTGCGGCCCAGGGTCGCGCCTCGGCAGATATAGCCCGGTGGCACGACGCCTGTCTCTCGCTCGCTACTCGGCTCGACCCCCGGGATCCGGCCGCGAGCGCGGTGGCCTGTGGGCTCGACGATGCAACCGCGGCTGACCTGATCGACGAGCTCAACCTGCACTCGGTGGCTCGCATGGTGGTGGGCCGACGGTTGCGCACCGAGTTCATGGTCACGCCAGCCGATGTCAGCCAAGCCCACCTGGCGTGGATGACGCTGCTCGAACACGAAGCAGCCGACGGGTATGAAGCCTTCCGAATCGGCGGCGGCAACGATCAACTCGCCACAGGGCTGGCCGCCCATCTCGGCGAACGGGTGCGGCTCAACACACCCGTGAGCGCGGTGCGCGTTTTGGGAGTGGGAGTATCGGTAACGGCTACCTCGCTTTGGAATATGCCGTTGGCGTTCGGAGATGACGTTCCCGGTTCGACCGAAACGCTCGGCGCTGATGCCGTCGTACTTGCCGTGCCGCTGCCCGTACTCAGCCGGATGTATGTCGACCCCTCGTTGCCGGCGGGCCTTGCGGCGAGCTACGGCATCGGTGGAAAAGTGAGCGTGCAGTTCGACCGGCGTTCGTGGCGCGACCAGGGACACTCAGGCAGCGTTCTCTCGGATCGAGCCTACGGAGAAATCTGGGAGACGAGCCAAGGGCACGACGCCGACGAAGGCGTACTGACGGCGTTGCTGTCGAGTCACGACAGTGCTGCAATTCTCAGCTTTCCCGATGCCACCGATCGGGTGGCGCGAGAGATGATCCGCATCTATCCCGATCTGCGAGGTTTCGCTGGCACCCGATCCGTGAGCGATTGGACCAATGATCCCCAGTCGCTTGGCACCTACGCGGCGTTTGCGCCCGGCGAACTCACTCGACTGCTGCCGCTGTTGCGAGCCGACTACGGCCGCATCGCGCTCGCCGGCGAGCACATGGACCGTCACGCCGGCTTCATGGAAGGCGCGCTGCGTTCCGGCCGAGCCGCCGCCGACCGCCTCCTCAACCGACCCCGTTCGCCCCGGTCAGCGGCCTGACAATCTATCGGCCGGCTTGGTCTGGTCTGGCGATCCGCGTGGCGCGCTGGCTCTAGCTTGGATTGGCCCGTCGATCGGCTTGGCCCGATGGCTCTAGCTTGGATTGGCCCGTTGATCGGCTTGCCTTGCAACCCGGCTTGCCTCGTAACCCGGCTTGCCTCGCAACCCTGCGCATTTGCGCGCATGGGAGAACGATTGTGGCCCGGTTGCGAGGGAGATGCACCTAGGTTGCGTGGTCGGCGAGCATCCGGATGCGAACGGCGGGAAGAAAAGCGGTCAAGGGCTAGTGTCGGCGGGTATGAACCAGGAGATTCGGTACGTATGGACCCCCGATGGCCCCGTGGGTGTGGTCTTAACCCACCCGGACGGGCCCGGCCCGTTTCCGGTCATTCTCATGTTCCACGACGGCCCGGGTCTGCGCGATGCGAACTGGACCAATGCTCGACGGTTAGCCATCAACGGGTACTGCGTTGTGATGCCCGACCGCTACCATCGCTTCGGGGACTTCAAGTCGGTTGACCCGGCCATCATGAAGGGCGCGCCGGCCGATGACCCGAACGTGCTCGAGTTTCGTCGCATATTCGGCGGTACGACCGATGAACATGTACGCACCGATGTCGAGGCCGTGCTGGCTTGGCTGCCGTCGGTGGCAGCGGCGAAGTCAGGCCCCATGGGGGTCATCGGCTACTGCGTCGGTGCACGAGCGGTGGTGCGCACTATGGACGAGCACAACGGTCTCACAGCGGCTGGCGCATGCTTGCACCCGTCACGTTGTGCAACAGATGAGGCCGATTCGCCGCACCTGTCCGTGGCCGGGCTGTCGGGGCGAATCTACGTCGGCATCGGACATGAGGACAAAATGCAATCGATCGAGATGAACCAGCCGTTCCTCGACGCGGTGGTGGATGCCGGCGGCTCGGTCGACCTGTTCGTCGGTGCCGATCACGGCTTCGCCGTTCCTGGAATCGCCTACCACGATGCCTCGGCGGACCAGGCCTACCGACAGGTCCTGGCGCTCTTCGCCGACCGTCTTACCTAATCGGGTCAGTTGGTCGGCTTGGTCGGGTTGGTCGGGTCGGTTGGTCGGTCGGGTGGGTCGGGTCAGTTGGTCTGGCCGGAGCCGACAGGCCTGGTCGAGTTCGGGTCTGACCTCGGGTGGGAGCGGTCAGGTAAGCAGGGTGACGAGGACGGTGAGCGACGCGATGGAGGCCAAAGTGGATGACACCACCACGCGGGAAACGAGGGCTGGTTTGGCGTCGTAACCCATAGCGATCACCGATGCCATCACCGCCGTCGGCATGCCAGCGGTCAGAATCAAGGTGCGCTGCGGTACGCCGTGGAGACCGATGAGCGTGGTCGCGCCCCATGCCACCAGGGGGCTGCAGATCAGTCGCAGCACGACGGCGATCGTCATATCGCTTCCGGCCAAGCGGCGGTCGTTTGATGAGATGACCTGCAGTCCGAGCACCACCAGCATCAGAGGAATCGAGGCGGCACCCAACGTGTTTGCTACCGAGTCGATCGACTTCGGTAATGTCCACCGGCTTAAGTGAACGGTGAGTCCCGCAGCGGCCGCCCAGAGGGCTGGGACCTTGGCGGGAGCGATCAACGATCGGCGGATACTGGCCTGCGACGCCATCGACGCAATGACGATGCCGGCGGAGAAGGTCAGCAACGAAGTAGCGACGAAGGTGAGCAGGGCGAAGCGAAATCCATCATCTCCGAAGGCCAGCTTGGCCATCGGTAGACCCATGTTTCCCGAGTTCGCGACAGCCGCGCACAGGGTGATGGCAGCGGTTGTTTGGCGATCATGGTGCAACGCCTTGGACAAGGCAAGGCTGGCCAAGGTGAGTACCACAAAGACCGACAGCACCACCGCGACCAACCGAAATGCGGTTCCCGCGGCCAAATCTATAGTCGACAAATTGTGAAAGATCAGTGCCGGTGAGAAGACGTTGAACACCATCGCCGACAACGGTTTGACCGGTAGCCCGACTCGCCGGCCAACGACTCCGCCGAGCGACGCGATCACCAGAACCGGAAGGATGACGTCCAGAAAGACCCGGAACAAACCTTGGTGCTACTTGCGGGTTGGAAGCGGTGCCGAATAATCCTGGCCGCTGTCAAGTCCGAACGCCGTGTGAAGGGCGCGCACGGCACCTTCCATCTTGCCCGCTGAAACGACGCACGAGATGCGGATCGTGGAGGTCGAGATCATCTCGATGTTCACGTCATTGTCGGCCAGCACCCGGAACATTTTGGCTGCTACACCGGGGGAGGTCTTCATGCCGGCGCCGACCACGGAGACCTTGGCGATGTCGGTTTGATGCTCCACGCCTTGCGCCCCGATCTCGGTAGCGACTCGGGCGACGATTCCTTCCGCGATGGCCATGTCGGCCTTGGGCACGGTGAAGCTGATGTCGGTCTTGCCCGAGTGGCTGGTGTTCTGCACGATCATATCGATCACGATGTTGGCCGCGGCTAACTGCTCGAACAGGATGGCGGAGATGCCGGGCCGGTCGGGCACGCCGACGACAGTGACCTTTGATTCGGTGGCGTCGTGGGTGACGGCCGAGATGATGGCTTCTTCCATGGTGGACTCCTCAGCGGTAACCCACGTGCCGGGCTCCCAGGTAAAGCTGGAACGCACGTGGAGCGGAACGTTGTGATTGCGGGCGAATTCGGCCGAACGCAGGTTCAGCACTCGACCACCAGAAGCGGCCATTTCCAGCATCTCGTCGAACCCGATGCGGGGCAGCTTTCGGGCCTGTGGGCAGATGCGAGGGTCGGCAGAAAAGACGCCAGTGACGTCGGTGTAGATCTCGCAGGCATCGGCGCCAAGTCCGGCCGCCACGGCCACTGCGGTGAGGTCGGATCCCCCACGTCCGAGCGTGGTGATCTCCTTCTCCGTCGAGACGCCCTGGAATCCGGCGATGACGCAGACCTTGCCTTCGGCGAGGGCCGAACGCACTCGGTCCCCCTTTACCTCGAGGATCTTGGCCTTGCCATGGTTGGTGTCGGTGATGATGCCGACCTGGCTACCGGTGAAGCTCATGGCCTCGATACCGATGTCGGCCAGCGCCATGCACAACAGGGCCATCGACTTGCGCTCGCCCACCGTGAGCAACATGTCCATCTCTCGGCCGGGGTGTGTGCCCGAGACCTGCTTGGCCAGGGCGATCAGGTTGTCGGTCTCCTTGCCCATCGCCGACACGACCGCCACAACCTGGTTTCCCTGGCGAGCGGTATAGGCGACATGCTCGGCGACAGCTCGGATGCGGTCAGCGTCGGAGACCGACGTTCCGCCATATTTTTGCACGATCAGGGCCACGGGTGGAGAACGCTATGACAGACCAGCGGTCCGGAGCCAACGAGAAACCTGCCGAGAGCGCGAACGCGGGAAATCGAAGCGGTCGAATAGACTCTTCGCCTCGTGGGCACCCAGAAACGTGAACGTCAGAAACTCAACCGGAATCTCAAGCTCGAGGAGATCGCCAAGGTCAATCTGGCGGCGGCTCGCAAGCGCAAGGTGATCCGCTGGAGCTCCATTATCGGCGCTGCGGTGGTCGCCATCATCCTGATCGCCGTGCTCTCAAAGAGGAGCGACAAGACGGTCACCACCGCCACCGTTCCCACCACGCCGGCGACGGTCGCGCCCAGTTCGGCAGCTTCTACGGCCCCGGCAAGCACTGTGGTTGCCGGACCGTTCCAGTACGGAACCGGCGAGTGCGCCGCCGCGGATGGCAGTTCGGCCAAGACCACGACCTTCACGAACCCTCCGAAGCTCTGCATCGATCCGGCCAAGACCTATAGCGCCACGGTCGAGACGACCAAAGGCAGCTACACCGCGGTGCTCGATGCCAAGAAGGCACCGGGCACGGTGAACAACTTCGTCAACCTGGCCCGGTTCCATTACTTCGACAGCACGCCGTGTCACCGCATTGTCAAGGGTTTCATGGCCCAGTGCGGCGATCCCACGGGCAAAGGTACCGGCGGACCGGGGTACACCATCCCCGATGAACTACCGGCCACCTCGGCGGATTACCAACCGGGTACCCTAGCCATGGCGAACTCGGGACCGAACACCAATGGCAGCCAGTATTTTACTATGTTCCGCGTTGGTCTGGCGCCGAGCTATTCGATTTTCGGTCATGTCACCGAAGGCATGGACACCACCATCAAGGCGCTCGACGCGGTCGGCAACCCGGCAGACGGCGCACCGACGGAGCCGGTTTCGATCACCAAGGTGACCATCGCCGAGCGCTGATCACCTCGGCGATTTGGTCCTCGCGAAAGGGGCGGCCAACCCCTAGCGTATGGCTGTGAGCAATTTTCTCGGCCCGCCCGACGGTCCATTCGGCGAGCATCCACCGCCGTCGGGCCCGAACCAGCCTCCCCTGCCCCCACCAGGGCAGTCGGCACCTGATGATGGCGGTTGGTCGCCAGCGCCGCCAGCGCCGCCAGCGGGCGCTCAGCCGGGCGCGTTTGGTGGGTCGGTTCCGCCGCCACCGGGCGCTCAGCCAGGCGCGTTTGGTGGGTCGGTTCCGCCGCCACCGGGTGCGTATGGCTCGCCGGGGAACTACGGGCCGAGTACCAATGGGATGCCAGACCCGGCCTACTCGGCGCTTGAGAGTCGCTCCACTACGGTATTGGTGCTCGGTATCCTTAGCCTGGTGGTCTGCGGGTTGCTCGGGCCGTTCGCATGGAGCATGGGCGAAAAGGTGCGTAAAGACGCTCGGGCGATAGGCCGCGACGAGCCCGGAAACAACAAGGGCGGCCGCATCTGCGGCATGATCGGCACAATCCTGCTCGGGTTGGCCATCGTCGTCACGATCGGGCTGATCGTTGCCGCCCTCGTTTTTGGGTCTCGCGGCTCAACGTCGATCTCGCGGTCCGATGGCTTTGCTCCCGCCGCGATTCAAGAGATGCAGCCCACCACGGTCGATGCCGTGAACCAGCCGGCTGCTTCCGTCGACGCCTCCGTGTTTTTCTACGGCGAGGGTGCCTGCGCTCCGGCGGACGGTAGCGCTCCAAAGACGACGTCTTTCATGCAGGAACCAAAGCTCTGCATCGACCCATCCAAGACGTACACCGCCATTATCGAGACGACCAAGGGCTCGTACACGATCCTGCTCGACCCCGATCATGCGCCGGGCACCGTGAACAACTTCGTCAACCTGAGCCGTTTCCACTACTTCGACGACACCCCGTGCCATCGCATCATCAAGGATTTCATGGCCCAGTGCGGTGATCCGAGTGGGAACGGTCGCGGCGGCCCGGGCTACACGATCTCCGACGAACTGCCGGTGAACATCGACGACTATCAACCGGGCACTGTCGCCATGGCCAACTCGGGACCGAACACCAATGGCAGCCAGTTCTTCACTATGTTCCGGTCCGGGCTGCAACCGAGCTACACCATTTTCGGCCATGTGGTCGAAGGAATGGGCACCACAGTCAAAGCGCTCAACGCGGTCGGCAATCCGACGGAAGGCGCGCCAACCGAACCGGTGCGCATCATCAGAGTTACCATCACGGAAAGCTGACGTGCCGGCATCATTTGCATCGCAACCAGCGGGCATCTACCCCGTCGAGCCGCCGCCGAGTAGATGGAGTTTCCCGTCCCCGATTGACGCGTCTGAGGACTTGGTGTGCGTCGGGGCCGACCTCGATCTCGGCACTATTCTGGCTGGATACCGCGCAGGCCTCTTTCCGATGCCCATCAGCGGGCGACGCCTCGGTTGGTGGTCGCCAAATCCTCGCGGGGTGCTGCCACTCGACGGATTGGTCGTCAGTAAGAGTCTGCGCCGCAGTTGTGCTCGCTATGACGTACATACCGACACCATGTTTCGAGCCGTCATGGAACGATGTGCCGACCCTCGGCGGCCTCACGGATGGATCAACGAGCCTTTCGTCGAGGCGTACAGCAGTCTGCACCGTCTGGGCTGGGCCCATTCGGTCGAGGTGTTCGCCCATGGACAGTTGGTCGGCGGGCTCTACGGGTTGGCCATCGGAGGGTTGTTTGCCGGTGAGAGTATGTTTCACCACGCCACGGACGCCTCGAAGGTCGCGCTTGTGAGCCTGGTCGAGCGGCTACGTCAACAAGGCTTTGCTCTGCTCGATGTACAGTGGAACACCCCGCACTTGGCCAGCCTCGGTGCCGTTGAAGTTTCTCGCTCAACCTATTTGGATCGTCTCGGGACTGCTCAGTTGTGCCGAGTGACATGGGCGTGACCATAGCTGGGCCTCCGGCGTCGTTAAGTTTTCGTCAAGAACGGGTCGGAGGGCCTAGCCTGTGGAGTGTGAGCACAGATCCAGGTCGGCCGCAGCCTCAAGGCGCGCATGCGTGGCCTCCCCCCGGTTCGGCGCGCCCCGCACCACCTCCGCCCCGGCCGGTTCTGCTTTTGCCGCCGCTGCCACCACCCCGCTCAGTCCCCGCTTCGCTGCCCCTGCCGGCACACCCGCGTCCCTACTTCTCGGTGAATGGTCCCAAGCTCCCGCCCCCCGAACCGCTGCCGCTCTTCGCCAAGGCCAAGGACCGTCCGACTTTCGACCAGTTGCTGGCGGCCCGCATCGGGCCTCGCATACGGCGTCGATCGCCTCTAGTCGGGGCCATGGTTGATGCAGTCGGCATTCAAGTCATCATCCTCACCATGACCATGGTCATCCGTACGATGGGCCACTGAGGCTCGGCTTACCAGCCTGTGAAAGGCTCGTCTTCGAAGATCTCTTCGGAAACGGGGCCTGGGATGTCGGAGCAAAAAGCGGCTGCAACCGAGCGAAGCCCATCGTGGTTGATGCGCACCTATTCGGGTCATTCTTCCGCGGAAGCATCGAACGAGTTGTACCGCACCAACCTGGCCAAGGGGCAGACCGGGCTGTCGATCGCTTTCGATTTGCCGACACAGACCGGTTATGACCCCGACTCCGATTTGGCCATCGGCGAAGTCGGCAAGGTCGGCGTGCCCGTCGTGCACCTTGGGCATATGCGGGCGCTGCTCGACGGTATCCCGCAGGGATCGATGAACACCTCGATGACCATCAATGCCACCGCGGCATGGTTGCTTGGCCTTTACGTCGCCAATGCTACCGATCACGGTGTCGACGCAACTCAGTTGCGGGGCACCACCCAGAACGACATCGTGAAGGAATACCTCTCACGAGGCACCTACATCTTTCCGCCCGGCCCTAGCCGCCGCCTCATCGTCGACATGATCGCTTGGTGCGCGCTCAAGGCCCCGAAGTGGAACCCGATGAACGTGTGCTCGTACCACCTGCAAGAGGCGGGTGCGACCCCCGTGCAGGAGATTGCTTTCTCGATGGCGACGGCCATCGGGGTGCTCGACGCCGTGCGCGATTCGGGTCAGGTATCGCCTGACCAGTTCGGCGCGGTGTTCGGGTCGATCAGCTTCTTCGTCAACGCCGGTATCCGCTTCGTGGAGGAGATCTGCAAGCTCCGCGCCATGACCGAGATGTGGGATGAAATCGGCCGAGATCGCTATGGCGTCACCGACGCCAAGGCACGGCGTTTCCGCTATGGCGTGCAGGTGAACAGTCTGGGGCTGACCGAGGCTCAACCCGAGAACAACGTGCAGCGCATCGTGCTCGAAATGCTGGCCGTAACCCTGTCGAAATCTGCTCGCGCTCGGTCGGTGCAATTGCCAGCCTGGAACGAGGCTCTCGGTCTGCCCCGACCGTGGGATCAGCAGTGGGCGCTACGGATGCAGCAGGTACTGGCCTTCGAAAGCGATGTGTTGGAGTATGACGACATCTTCGACGGATCGACCGTGATCGAAGCCCGTACCGCGTCACTTAAGGCTGCCGCACAGGTCGAACTCGATGATGTGCTTGCCCACGGCGGAGCGTTCGAGGCGATCGAGCTGTTAAAGGGGCGATTGGTGTCGAGTCTGGCCGACCGCACCCGACGGATCGAATCGGGTGAGCAGGTGGTCGTCGGGGTCAACCGGTTCACCGAGACCGCGCCTTCCCCATTGTCTGGTGCGGGTTCAATTTTGTCCGTCGATCCAGCGGTGGAAGCCGAGGTCGTCGCCGACGTGGCTCGTTGGCGTTCCGATCGGGATGCCGGTGCGGTGTTGTTGGCTCGAACGGAACTACGTCGCGTGGCCGCGACCAGCGAAAACATCATGCCTGCCACCATTGCCCTGGCCCATGCCGGCGGCACGACAGGGGAGTGGGCAGACACCCTGCGCGAGGTCTTCGGGGAGTTTCGGGCTCCCACCGGCGTCGCTGCTGCGGTAGGGCGCCGATCAAATGAGCTCCAAAAGGTGGCAGAAAGGGTCAAAAACCTGCCCGACGGACCAATTCGTTTTTTTATTGCCAAGCCAGGCCTTGATGGACACAGCAATGGTGCCGAACAGATAGCCGTGGCAGCGCGCGATGCAGGTATGGAGGTGGTCTACTCGGGAATACGTTCTACTCCCGCGCAGATTGCCGCCGCGGCTCGTGACGAGGACCCGGACGTGATCGGCCTTTCGATCCTCTCCGGTAGCCACCTCTCGTTGGTGCCGTCCGTGCTGGAGTTGTTGCGTGCTGAAGGAGTTGGTGCACCCGTTATCGTCGGTGGCATCATCCCCGAAGCGGATCGCGGGCGGCTGCAGCAATTGGGTGTTGCCGCGGTCTATACGCCGAAGGACTTTGAGCTAGGGAAGATCATGAACGACATTGTGGGCATTGCGGAGCTCCATCGAGCGGGTGTGGCATGAAGAAGAACCAACGTCTCTCGCTGGTTTGTGGCGCGCTCGGTTTGACCGCGGGCATTGCTGGCATGCTCGATGGCGCCAAAATATCGTCCCTCGTCGCGGGCGTGCTCGCGGCCGTAGCGGCGGGGCTTACGTTCCTCGGAAATGATCACGGGACGCCTGCGGCTCCGGCCGCGGTGGCGCTGGCCGCGTCGACCCACGTGGTGCCGACGGAGGGCGCGTTGCCGATGCAACCCTCCGAAGAGCCGATCAACCACCACGTCACGGGCCTATTCAACGAGAAGTACTTCCGGGCCACAATCGACACTCGGGTGCTGGCGGCCAAGCGTCACTTGCGCCCGGTTTCGGTGGCGTTGGTGACCGTGTCGGCCGGCCCGAATCGAGCCGACACTGCCGATATGGCCAAGGTCTCGCACGCCATCCGTACGACGCTGCGAGATTCCGACATCGCCTGTCATCTCGATGACGGCCGCTTCGCGTTCATTCTGGAAGACACCCCCGAAGACGGTGCAGTGTGGACGCTGGAGCGGCTTCGTCGTTGCCTAAGTGATGTCGACGCCGACATGGTGCAGTGGGCTGGCATTGCCTGCTACCCGGCCCACGCCTTCAACTCGGCCGAACTGCTGGTGAAGGCCGAAGAAGCCCTCGGGACCGCATCCGAGTGGCCTCAAGCCCGCATCGAAGTCGCCAGCGCCTCGTAGGAGGGACCGTCGGCCTTTGGGGGCTGGCTGGCTACAGCCGCGCACAACTCGGGCCAGTTGTGCACACAACCTGGCGTTGTCGACGCAGAATTCGGCAAGATCGGGTGCAGTTGAGGGCACGACATGGGCAGGTTGTGTGCCCCGGTGCACCCGGACTGGCTCCGGTCTGGCTTCGGTCTGATGGCGCTGGGGCCGTGACCTTTGGCTCGTCCGCGTTGGCGGATGGCGACCATCGGCCTATTCTTGATAAAGTCGACCAGGTTGGTCGGGAATTGGCCACAGTGGACGAAGGGTCGGGTATCGAAGTGATTGAGGTGCTCGCAAGAGGCAGAAAGTTGTCGGGCCGATGAAGTTGTCGGGGCCGGCGTTCATACCGGTTGGCGTCCTCGTTGGCTTCATGGTCGGCCTCACAGGAATCGGTGGCGGCGCGCTGATGACGCCAATCCTGTTGTTCTTGGGGGTCGACCCGTTGACCGCCGTGTCGAGTGATCTGGTCGTGTCGCTCATCATGAAGCCCGTCGGTGGTGCCGTGCATGTGCGGCGAGGCACCGTGCACAAGTCGATGGTCGCGTGGCTTGCGCTCGGATCGGTGCCATCCGCATTCGGCGGAGTTCTGTTGCTTCGACTGCTTGGCAACGGAGCCCACCTTCGCTCGACCATGAAGCACGCGCTCGGGTTTGCCCTCGTGTTGGCCGTCGTCGGTATCGCGTTGCGAGCCGTGGTCGAGTCACGGAGGTCGTCGTCAAGTGAGAAGGTGGCTCGCCCGACCGTGCGTGTCCTGCCGACCGTGCTCGTGGGCATTGTCGGTGGCGTCGTCGTCGGCATGACCTCGGTCGGATCTGGCTCGATCATGGTGGTCTGCCTCATGATGTTGTATCCGCAAATGGACAACCCCACGCTGGTTGGTACCGACTTGATGCAAGCCATTCCGCTGGTCGGTTCGGCCGCCTTGGGCCACGTGTTCTTCGGTGACGTGCAATTCGCCGTCGCTGCGCCGCTGCTGGTCGGTGCATTGCCCGCGGTCTACCTCGGGGCACGTGTGTCGTCGAGTGGCTCCTACCGATGGGCTCGGCCGGTACTGGTCGGGCTCCTCATCTTGTCGGCGCTGCAACTCCTCGGGGCGCCACCCCGAGCCCTCGGCGTTGCCGTCGGCGCACTTGCGCTCACCGGGGTCGTATGGCGTCTGAGATTCGCTGAGAAAGCGGTGCTGGCTGGCTAAGCCCCATGGCTGCGACCCCTGAACTCTTGATCGAGTCGGTTGATCTCATCGACGGGTCCGGTACTGCTGCGTGCAATAGTCGGGCTATGTCTGGAATCATCGACTCGACGTTCCGATGCACATGGCTGAATGAGGCCACCACCCGCGGACCGGTTCTGCATTTCGTGCGCCGTTCGACGTGTCGGAGTGTGGACGCCAAGCGCTAGCTCAGCGTTTTGAGAGCGGAGCGTCTCGACGTGAGCCGCTAGTGAAGGCTCGGCGAGAGGTCGTCGTGATGACGTTGGGCGCCATAAATCGATCGGCGCATAGAGACGATGGTGGCGATGGTGCAGGCCAGAGCAGCGAACGGCAAGATGTTGCCGCCAAAGAGTTCGACCGCAAGAACCGTGCACGCCACGGGGGTGTTTGACGCCGCCGCAAAGACTGTTACGAAGCCCACCGCTGCCCCCACCCCTATCGGGAGGCCGATGTGCGGGCCGAGGGCTGCGGCCATCGTCGCGCCGATCACAAAGAGCGGAGTGACTTCTCCTCCTTGGAATCCGCTGCCCAAGGTCACAGAGGTGAACACCAGCTTCCATGCAAACATTGAGATCCCGACCCGAGCGCCCGCCAGCGCCATGGCGCCAAGCGGCACCGACAAGCCGAGATACGAACGGGTGTGAGCCAGCGCCACCAACGCGACGATGGTGATACCGCCCGCTACCGGTCGCAGAGGCGGCCATTTCAACCTTGACGCCGCCTGCCTCACAAAGGTGAGTGCCATGATGAACGCGATCGCCACCAAGCCGCAGACCACCGCCAGAGCCGCCACGGACAGAGCATGGCGACCTGTCATCGGGAAAACGGGAAACGTCGGATTCGAGTCATGTTTGACACCGAGCGCACCGGTCACGCGGTTCCCGACCAAGGCCGCGACCAAACATGGGAGCAGGATTCGCCCACCCCTCATCCGACCGCTCGTGGGTACCTCGAGCGCGAAGATGGCACCCGCGATGGGCGTACCGAATACTGCGCCGAATCCGGCCGCGATGGCGACGACCAGCAGGCCCCGGCGGTCATGCGGCGATCGTCGTCGCAGGCGCGAGAGTTGGTCGCTGAGCCCGGCCGAGACCTGAACCGCCACGCCTTCCCTGCCGGCCGATCCACCGAAAAGTTGCGTGGCCACCGCCGCCAGAATGATGAGGGGCGCCATCCGTCGAGGTAGGTGCATATCTGGTTCGTGGATCTCGTCGATGACGAGGTTGTTGCCGCCCGCCGCTCGTCCTGCGCCGTAGTGATAGACCAGGCCGATAGCGAACCCGGCAATGGGCAAAAGCCACAGCAGCCAGTTGTTGGCGTCTCGTGTGCGCGATGCCCAAGCCAATGCGTACAGGAATGCGGCGGCGCCAGACCCTGCCAAGATGCCGACGACCACCGCGGTGACGAGCGATTCGACGACGGCCCCGACGTGTAGGGCGGTTTGGGTGGCCTCCTTACCCATTGTCCCCGGCCACCGTTTCATTCGCCCATTCTCGCGGCTCTACTCGCCTGCGGCACATACCTGCGACCTCGGTCGTCGGCCATCCAGGAAATTTCACCGACGTCGGTGATGTTTCCTGCCCGGCATGGCCGTAGCGGACCCTCTGGTGCTCGGACCGCCGTAAACTATCGTCATGGCGACCACCATGGTGCCCGCCCCCAACTTACTCGTGGTGCCGCGCCCCGAAGGCCAGATCCAGCCGAACGGCCGCCCGGTCCCCGAACTGCGCGACACGCTCCGTCGCATCCCGTCCCTGCGCAACGCGATCTCGGTTCTGAGTTGCTTCGGGCAGATGGCGCTCGT
>JAYTVF010000336.1:0-16069 GCA_043744155.1 Acidimicrobiia bacterium
GTGTGGTAGCGATCCTTGACGGAGCCGGCGATGAAGAACAGCATGCCGGTGATGAGGCCGTGGGCCACCATGCCGAACATCGCAGCCGAGATACCGAAGTTGGTGAGCGTGGCGATACCGAGCATCACGAACCCCATGTGAGCCACCGAAGAGAAAGCGATCAGGCGCTTCATATCGGTCTGCGCCAGGCATCCGAGCGCACCGTAGATAATGCCGATGACCGCCAAGATACCGATAACTGGCGCCCACACCCGAGCTGCCTCGGGCAGGATCGGGATGGCAAATCGCACGAAACCGAACGTACCGAGCTTCAGCAAGATGGCGGCCAAGATGACTGAACCCTGGGTCGGGGCCTGGGTGTGCGCGTCGGGCAACCACGTATGGAATGGGAACATCGGCACCTTGACAGCCAAACCAAGTGCCATAGCACCAAAGATAAGCACCTGGGTGTTGTGGTCGATGGCCGACGCATGCTGGATGAGGTAGTCGATCGAGAAGCTCTCGGCCCCGGTCTTGAAGAACAGCGCCAGGAATCCCAGCAGCATGAACGCCGACCCGAACAGGGTGAACAGGAAGAACTTGAGCGACGCGTACTGTCGATTCTCGCCGCCCCACACACCAATCATGAAGTACATCGGCAAGAGCACGATTTCGAAGAAGACGAAGAACAAGATGAGGTCTTGGGCGACGAACACACCGTTCATGCCGACTTCGAGCACCAGCATGAGGATCAAGAAGGCCTTGGGGTTGCCCGGCTCGGGAATGTGGTTCCAGCTGTAGATCATCACCAGCACGGTGATCACCATCGAGAGCAGGAACAGAGGCATGCCGAGACCATCGAGACCGATGATGTACCGGGCCTTGATGACCGGGATCCAGCTCATATCCACGTGGAACTGCTGCTTACCCGCTTGCGCGTAGTCAAACTTCAGCGCGATGTAGACGCCGACGGCCAACGTGGCGACTGCGGTCACGAGCGCGACCAGTTTGGTGGTGTATTCATCCTTTTTGGGGATGAAGATCATCACGAGGGCGCCGAGCAGCGGGAGGAAAATCCCGAAGTTCAGGAGGTAGTTGTTGCTGGTGAGGTGCTCCATGGTCTTTCCGCTGGCTCCCTGGTTAGGCCTGGACGAAGATAACGAGTGCGAGTGCGCCGAGAGCGGCGGCACCGAAGAGGATGGCGGCGTACTGCTGGATCTTGCCGTTCTGGATCAGGCGAAGCCCGCCGCCTGCGCCGGATGCGGTCTTGCCCGCCCCGTTGGCGATGTTGTCTATGACGCCTTGATCGACGTAGCGGTACGTCCAACGGCCGAAGGCCGCGAAGAACTTGCCCAGCAGATCCACGAATCCATCGAGGATGTTCATGTGCACCCAGTACGCCGCGCCAGCAATCGGGCCGACGAGGCCACGCACGATGACTTTTTCGTAGAGGTCATCGAGGTAGTACTTGTTCCACAAGAACGCATAGCCGGCACGCAGCGGTGCCAGACGCCGGGTGAGGCCGTAGAGCGGTGCCTTTTTCTGGCTGTAGATGGCCTTGCAGACGAACAACGACGACAAAAAGCCGAGGATCACCAGCACGATTGACGGCAGGGCCTTGACCCACTCGAAGGCTTCGGGCGGTGTGAGTTCGGGGAAGAACTTGCCCGCGCCCGGCTCAACCCACTCGGTAAACTTCTCGAGCTTGAACGGCGCGGCGTTGAGGTAGCCAGCCAAGATCGCCCCGACCGACAAGATCATGAGCGGCACAGTGATTAGCAGCGGCGATTCGTGCGGCCCATGCGCTGCACCATGATCGTCACCGTGCCCGGCATCGTGAGCAGCTGCGGCGTGCACCAACCCATGGCCGTGATCGGCGTGTCCGTGCGCATCGACGAGGCCGAGATCGGCGTGTCCGTGCGCATCGACGGCGATATGGGCAACGGCATCAGCATCGTGTTCGTCGTGGTGTTCGCCAGCCGCGGCGCCGCGAGCCTCGCCGAAGAAGGTGAGGTAGACGCAACGGGTCATGTAGGCCGTGGTCATGAACGCGCCGGCGAGGCCGACGTACATGAACAGCTTGTAGCCGTTGTGGCCGGCCGACGCGATGATCTCGTCCTTCGAGAAGAATCCTGCCAAGAGCGGTACACCGGCCAACGCCGCCGTCGAGATGACGAATGTGGCGAAGGTGATGGGCATCTTCTTGCGCAGGCCACCCATGTCCTTCTTCATATCGAAGGAGTGGTGCGAGCCCGAATGCGCCACCGAACCGGCACCGAGGAACAGACATGCCTTGAAGAAGGCGTGGGTAAAGATGTGGAACACAGCCGGGGTCCAGGCGCCGACACCGAGGCCCATCAGCATGTAGCCGAGCTGACTGACGGTGGAATAGGCCAGCACTTTCTTGATATCGACCTGCACGAAGGCCAATAGCGCCGCGATCACGATGGTGATGCCGCCAATCAGCGCCATAGGGTTCATGCTGCTGTGCCCGATGCTGAAGCCCTCCCAGAACACCGGGTACAGGCGGGCGCCGAGGAAGATTCCAGCCACGACCATGGTGGAGGAGTGCAGCAGCGACGATACCGGCGTGGGCCCCGCCATGGCGTCGGGCAACCAGGTGTGCAGCGGGAACTGGCCTGACTTGCCGATGATGGCGACCAGCAGTGCAATCGACGCCATCAACAGCACCAGGTGGGACGACTCGCCCGAAAGCGCCCATGCACTGATGCCCTGGATCGAAAACGTCTTGGCCGAGAAGAACAAGATGGCGATACCGATAAGTAGACCGACGTCGCCGGTACGCACGGTGAAGAAGGCCTTGAGTGCGGCGCGACTGTTGGCACCATCTTCCCACCAGTGCCCGATCAGCATGAACGAGCACAGGCCCATGATTTCCCAGCCGAGCAGAAACTGAACCAGACCTTCGGACAGCACCATGGTGAGCATGCCAGCCGAGAACAGAGTGAGGGCTGCGAAGAAGTGGGTGTAGCGGCGGTCGCCGCGCAAGTACTCGAGCGAGTAGATCTGCACCAGGGTGGAAATGAAGGCGACCACGAGTAACAACATGACCGACAGACCGTCGATGTGCATCCCAATGGTGAACTTGGTGCCGCCCGACTGCCACCAGTTCCACTGCTTGATGAACGGCTCGACGTAGGCCTTGTGTTCGGCGGCAGCCTCGGCCCGGGGCACGATCGAGCGCCCGAGGGCACCAATGACGCGAGCGGTGGTCGACTCTGCTTCACCACCAGCGCCTTCATCGACCCGCTGGATCCACTGATAGGCGGTGCCACCGGCCATCACCAGCGATGCCAGCATCGAGGCGATACCGATCTCAGAGCCCTTCATCGGCATCTTCTTGCCGAAAAGGATGATGAGGAAGAAGCCGACGGCAGGGACGACGGGAATCAACCAGGAATGTTCGAGAAACCACATATGCCGAATCAGCCCTTCATCTCGGACATCTCATCCAACGCAATGGAGCGCCGATTTCGGTACATCAACAACACGATCGCCAGGCCAACTGCGACTTCCGCCGCAGCCACTGCGATGACGTAGAGCGCGAACACCTGTCCGGCGATGTCTCCTCCGTTGCGGAGGGAAAACGCCAGCAGGTTGATGTTTACCGAGTTCAAGATGAGCTCGATAGACATCAACACCATCACGCCGTTCTTGCGCGCAATGACGCCGTACACACCGATACAGAACAGGGCGGCGCCGAGGAGGAGAAACTCATTGAGCAGCATCGGTCAGTCCCTTCGAGCGAGCACGATGGCGCCGATAGCGGCGGCGGTGAGCACGATCGACAGCGCCCAGAACGGCAGGGAGTATTGCCCGAAGATGGCGTCGGCCACCCGATCGGTGCTGACCGGCGTGCCTGTGGGCAACTGCTCGGCCCGAAAGCGATCGATCAGCACATAGCCGAGGGTGCCAGCCATCAGCAGGCCGACGAAGGCGGCCGACAGCTTGCTCTTGTTGTCGGTGTCTGCTTCGTTACCGATCTGAGCCCGGGTAAGCATGGTGCCGAAGAGGAACAGCACCATGACCGCACCGATGTACACCAGCACTTGGGTGACGGCCACAAACTCGGCGGCCAGCAGGATGTACTGCGCAGCCGCGCCAGCCAGTACGACTACCAGCCAAAGTGCCGCGTGCACGACGTTCTTGGTGGTGACCACTCGGATCGCGCCGACGAGCATCATCAATGCGATCACGCCGAAGACGACCTGTTCTCCGATGTTGTAGGTCGTGGCCAGCATCACTTCTTGGCCTTCATCGTGGTGCCGACCTCATAGGCCGGAGCTTCGGGAACGGTTTCCATCCACTCCCCAAGCTTGGTCTTGTCGTGCAGCAGATCGGCAATACGAGGCTCGGAGTATTCGTACTCGGGGCTCCAGAAAAGGGCGTCGAATGGACAGACTTCTACGCAGATGCCGCAGTACATGCACAGCGCGTAGTCGATATCGAACCGGTCGAGCGCAGCCACGGTGCGGGGCTTGCCACCAGCGCGACGCGGTGGAGCCTTCTCCTTGTGGCCCTCGATGTAGATGCACCAATCGGGGCAGCTACGCACGCACAACATGCACACGGTGCAGTTGTCCTCTCGAAGCGCAATGACGCCGCGAGCGCGCAACGGTGGCTCTTCCTTCACGTGCGGATATTGCACCGTATCGGCACCCTTGGTTACGGTGCGGACGATTTCCTTGAACGTGACGCCAAGGCCCTTGATGACGCCGGGAAGTTCGGGAGCGAGACCCATTTAGAACACCACCTTCAAAATGGCCGTGACAGCGATGTTGGCGAGCGACAGCGGAATCAGCACCTTCCAGGCGAACTTCTGCAGCTGATCCTCTCGGAACCGGGGATAGGTGAAGCGCACCCAGAAGATGACGAAGCCGAGCAGCATTACCTTGCCGAACAGGATCACTGGCCCGACGAAATTCATCCAGTTCCCGACCGAATTCAGTCGATCTGCGAGGTCACCGGTGCTCAGCCAGCCGAACCAGGCGTGGGGCAAACCCCATCCACCGAGAAACAGCGTCGAGGCAATGGCTGCGAAGGCACCAGCGGTGGCGAATTCGGCGATGAAGAACGTGAGGAATCGGAACCCGGAATACTCCGTCATGTACCCGGCCACCAACTCGGATTCGGCCACGGGCATGTCGAAGGGCGTCTGGGTGAGTTCGGCCTGAATCGAGATCATGAAGATAACGAAGCCGACGAACTGAGTGAGGATGTACGGGTTGCCAATGATCTTCAGCCCGAAGATGCTGCCCGAATTCTGCGCGACGACGATCTTGTTCATGTCGAGCGTGCCAGCCTGAATGACCACACCCAGCACCGACAACACCATCGGCAGTTCGTAGGCGATGAGCTGGCCTGCGGCCCGGAGGCCTCCCATAAGTGAGTACTTATTGGCGCTCGACCAACCAGCCATCAAGATGCCGAGCACGCTGATCGACGACAGAGCCAGCGCGAGGAAGATGCCGGTGGTGATACCACCCGGGCCTCCGCTGAGCACCGCGTCCGGGCCGAAGGGCACCACTATGAACAGCAGGAACGTGGAGACCAGCACGATGATTGGAGCCCACGCGAAGATGCGCTTGTCGGCCTTGGCCGGGATCAGATCTTCCTTCTGCAAGAACTTGGCCACTTCGGCGAAGAGCTGCATCGATCCGTACGGCCCAGCTTCCATCGGGCCGAGCCGGCTCTGCATGAAGCTGACCATCTTGAACAGGTAGACGTAGACAAACGTGCCTGCGGGCAGCAGAACGGCGACCAAAACCCCGATAACCCGGAAGATCGACGACTGCCAATACGAAGGATGAAGACCCAAAATCATCGGTCGATGTCTCCGAGGATGAAGTAGAGCGACGCCAAAATAGTGATGATGTCGGGTACGAACACGCCCTTGAGCAGCCAGGACGCGATGGAGACGTTGTTGAAACTGGCCGAGCGGATCTTCACGCGGAAGGGGCCGGTATCACCCTTGGAGACCACGTAGTAGCCCATCTCACCAAGTGGATTCTCGGTGGAAACCCACGCTTCACCCTCCGACACCTTGATGATGCGAGGCACCTTGGCCATGATGGCGCCCGATGGCAGCGTATCGATCAGGCGATCGACGATGAGAGTGGATTCCTTGGTTTCCTGCAGGCGCACCCAATAGCGGGCGAACGAATCGCCGTCGGGGTGTGTCCACACTTTCCAGTCGACCTTGTCCCAGGCCATTGGCAGCTTTTGGTCGCGTCGTAGGTCCCAGTCGACGCCGCTGGCGCGCAGATTGGCGCCGGACAGGCCATAGGAGAGTGCGATGTCTTTCGGAATGACCCCGATGCCACGGCAGCGTTGTTGGAATATCTCGTTGCCGAGCAGCACGTCTTCCATCTGGGTGCAAAAGGCCCGCATCTTCTTCATGACGGCACGGGTCTCATCGATGAAGCCAGCCGGTAGGTCGTCCTTCAAGCCGCCGATACGGTCAAAGTTTGGGTGGAAACGCCCGCCGGTGGCCGCCTCGATGAGGTTGAGCACGTATTCACGGTCACGGAAGGCGTAGAACACCGGTGTGAGCGCACCGAGCTGTGCGGCCATGTCACCCAAGAACAACGTGACGTTGGCGATTCGGCTGAGCTCGAACAAGATGGTACGGATGTGCTGGGCCCGAGGCGGCGCCTCGATGTCCATCAGCTTCTCGGCGGCCAGGATGAACGGCACTTCGTTGGCGAAGCTGCCGAGCCAGTCGATGCGGTTCACGAGGGCGGTCACCTGCGGGAACGACCGAACCTCGGTGAGTTTCTCGTAGCCGCGGTGCATGTATCCGGCGGCCGGTTCGGCCCAGATCACCTGCTCGCCGTCGAGCTTGGCAATGATGCGCAAGGTGCCGTGGGTAGCGGGATGCTGCGGACCGATGTTGAGGGTCATGCCCTCGGTCTCGATCTCGACGTTCACCCGTGCATCCGCGGCCTTCGACGCGATGTAATTCAGTTGCTGCCGATCGCCCAGGAGAGTCATAGAAACCATGCCTCAGTCGGCTCAGTCGGCTCGCTACCGCTCGCTCGACACTCGGACTCGCTTCGCTTTGGCAATCCCGCGCGTCTGTTCACATTCATCATGACGTGACCTCCGCTTCGTCGGCCCCATCGGTATCGAGGTGGGCGGGGATGGGTTCGACGTCGACGATGCCGGGCCACGGTTTCACGATGCGCGCCAAAAGCGGGAAGTCCTTGCGCAATGGGTACCCCTCGAAATCGACCGGCAGATACAGGTTTCGCAGGTCAGGATGGCCGTTGAAGCCGATACCGAACATTTCGTGGCATTCCCGCTCGTGCCAGTTGGCGCCGCGATAAACGGGGATCCACGAATCGATCACCGGGTGGGCATCATCGACATCTGCTTTGAGCGTGAGGCCGATATGCCGGGTGGACGACATGACGCGCGCCAGGATCTGGAACCTGGTCGACCCCCCGGCGTAACCTTGCTTGATCTCGGTGGAACGCTCGACGGGTTCAGCGGTCGGGTCGTCTTCGCCACGGCCATAGGGCGACGGCATCCAATCCATCGCCGACAAGAAGTCGAAGTAGTCCATAGCGAGCACGTCACGCACGGCCCGACCCGCAGCCACCCAGGCGTCGGTTCGGATGCGTACCCAGAGGTCGTCGCCGGGCTTGACGTGCGTCTCAAGAACGGCATCGCCCAGAACGCCGCGCAAACGAGCGATCAGATCTTCTCGCACGTCATCAATGACGGCGACTGCAGTCTCCTCAGACGACACTCGAAGCACCTCGCTTCACGTCGGCGAAGTCTTCGTTGCGCCACTTCGCGCCCATGTCTTCGTTTTTGATGCGAGCCTGCAATAGCACGATGCCTTCGAGCAAGGCCTCGGGCCGCGGCGGGCAACCTGGCACGTAGATGTCGACCGGGATGATCTGGTCGACACCCTTGGTGACCGAGTAGCTGTCCCAATACGGCCCACCACAGTTGGCGCACGAACCCATCGAGATCACGTACTTCGGCTCGGGCATCTGCTCCCACAGCCGCTTGATGCTGGGTGCCATCTTGTCGGTGACGGTTCCCGAGATGATGACCACGTCGGCCTGGCGAGGCGACGCCGGCAGCGGGATGACCCCGAGACGCATGACGTCATAGCGGGGGGAACCAAATGCCGCTCCCATTTCGATGGCGCAACACGCCAGACCCCACTGGTAGGCCCAGAGCGAATACGAGCGCCCCATGCCGAACAGCTTGGAGAGCGGTTTGGGCATGCGCCCTCTGTCGACTAGACCCACCGAAGAACTCCCTTGCGCCAGGCGTACACGAGCCCGAGAAGCAGCACGAAGACGAAAATACCCATCTCCACCAGGCCAAACCCGCCATAGGTTTCCAGCCGAGTTGCCCACGGGAAGATGAAGACGGCCTCGACATCAAAGATGACGAACAGCACCGCGAAGACGTAGTACCGGATCTGGCTCTGCGACCAGCCATCGCCGACGGCATCCACACCTGACTCGTAGGCCAGCACCTTTTCCCGGGTTGGGTTCTTCGGACGCAGCAGGCTGCTAATGCCGAGCAACGCCGAGGCCAGCGCCACTGCAACTAACCCGAAGATGACAATCGTGAGAAAGCTGCGAAGGAACAAAGACATCGCAGCGACTTTATATGAAGAGCATGAACGTAGCCCTAAACGGAAGCGCTTGGGCATCGCATACCATCGGGCCATGGGCGAGATCGATCGGCTGGTTGGCCTGGTGCCCCAATGGCAGGGCCTTGACCCGGTCATCGAGCCAATCGCGCTCGGTATCACCAATCGCAATTACCGCGTGACCCTCACCAACGGGCGCTCCTATGTCGTGCGCCTGCCCGGCGAGCGCACCGAACTGTTGGGTATTGACCGAGCGGCCGAGGCAGAAATGGCGCGGCGCGCGGCCCTTCTCGGCATTGCACCGCGGGTATTTGGCGAACTTCCGACGGTGGGCACCTTGATCACCGAGTTTGTCCCGGGCGAGCACTCGGCGTTTACGGCTGATCGCCTGGCCACCGTGGTCGCCCTGCTGCGTTCGCTGCACACAAGCGGGCCGATCCTCAACGCATTTCCCATTTTTCGGATCATCGAACGGCACGCCGTCGACGCCGCGGCTAACGGTGGGGTCGTCCCGCAGGCGTATCACTCCCTGCGCTCTTCGGTGGCTCGCATCGAGCGGGTTTTCGTCGGCGAGGAGCTTGTGCCCTGCCACAACGATCTGTTGCCGGCCAACGTGCTCTTCCACGAGTCACGCTCCTATTTGCTCGACTTCGAGTACGCCGGGATGAACAACCTTTGGTTCGATCTCGGCAATCTCAGCGTCAACTCGGCCTTCACCGCCCAAGACGATGACCGCCTGTTGGCCGCCTACTTCGGTGATGTCACCCCGTGGCATCGTGCCCGACTGCAGCTCATGAAAATCGTCAGCGAATATCGCGAGGGCATGTGGGGAGTAGTTCAGGCGGCGATCAGCACCCTCGAGGCCAATTTCTCTACCTACGGCGACGACCGACTGGCCAACTGCTTACGCCTCATTCAGAACCCAGACTTCGATGTCTGGCTGAGCGTCGCCGCAACGAACCCGCCACCTGCCCCACCCGCCCCACCCACCCCACCCACCCCACTGCTACCGCCCCTAAGCTCCCCACCGCTGCCGCCCCCAAGCTCCCCACCGCTGCCGCCCCCGCCGACCTGGACACCGCCATCTTCATCACTCGAACCGCCCCTAAGCTCCCCACCGCTGCCGCCCCCGCCGACCTGGACACCGCCATCTGCATCACTCGAACCGTCTCACGACGTCCGACCGCTGCCGCTACCGTGGGACCCGCCGACGCCGCATCCGTGGGGCCAGCCATTGCCCCCGCCGAAAAGACCCGACCGGTCGGCATCCTCACGATCACTGTTTGGGCGCGGCTTTCTGGTCGGTCTGCTCACCGCGGCAGTTGGCCTTCTGGGTTTTCTGGCCGTCTCTCGACCCGACGCCGGTACTGCTACCGCTCCGCTCGTCACCGTGGCCGTGCCAACGACGTCTGGGGCTCAGTCACCCCTAACGTCGAGCGGCAGTCAACCCGTCACGGGCTCGGCCGCCCCGCCCAGTGGCGATGGACCGTGGGTGATCGGCAACTACCCGTGGTACGAGCGAGATGAGGTGACGCCGGCCGAGTTCCCGTATGAAAAGGTCACCCACGTCGCCATCGGCAATGCCACGCTGACCTCGCCGACCAGATGCTGCATCGCCCCAACCGAGGATCAACCCGAAGAGTGGGCCGCGTTCGAGACCGCGGTGATAGCCCGAGCCCACAGCGCCGGACGCAAGGTGTTACTGCAACTCGGCGGGGCGGGCGGCAACCAGCACGACGTGTGGGGCAAGGCAACCAAGACGGACGCTGCCGCCACCGCAATTGGTGCCCAGATTGCTGATTTCGGCCGCCGAAGCGGCTACGACGGCATCGAGATCGACTGGGAAGAGAACGTCGATCTCACCCGAGTGGCGGTTGTGGCTGCCGAGATTCGTCGACTCTGGCCCGACGCTGTGCTCACGGTCGATGTCTTGGCTATCCAGGACACCTTTGCCTGGGCGCCGGCCTTGGCGACCTCGGTCGATCGCATCACGGCCATGACCTATGTCTCGATCGGCAACTGGGGCGGCTGGGATGGCCCGTGGCATCAGGGCCCCATGTTTGAAAACCTCGACCACAGCCTGAACGACAACCACCCCTATTCGGTCGACCGCACGGTGCGGGCGCTGCTGGCAACCGGCGTACCCGCAGCTCGGATCAGCATCGGCTTAGGCCTGTTCGGCACCGGCTACGGCGACGAGAATCACCGGGGTGGATGCCCGACGAGTCCGATGGGCTGGGCCGATGAACGCGGGTACTGGCTGGCAGACCATGACCTCACGCTGGCCAGCATCGACAAGATTTATGAACCTTTCATGGATCTGCACCGAGACCCGGTGGCGCTCACGCCGTGGTTGAGCGCGCCCGAGCCGGGTGCGGGGGGATCGGTCGGCATCACCGGGGCGTGGCCGCCCAAGCTCTGCTACATCTCCTTCGAGGATGAACAGTCCGCTGGTGTGAAGGCCCAATACATCCGCCAATTGGGCTTGGGCGGGCTCACGTTGTGGGCCGTTCCGCAGGATCACCGCGCCGACGGCGGCTTTCCCGTGATTGACTCCGTCGTCAAAGGCCTACACAAGTAGCCCTCGTCGGCCAGAATCGTAGGGCTATGGCTACCTTTGAGCAACGCTCCGATCCGTTAGACGATAAGGATCTTGCCCTCGACGAGGACATCCGACTACTCGGGGCCGTTCTGGGGGACGTGCTGCGCGAAGACGCCGGAGAGGATGTCTTCGAACTGGTGGAACGGGCCCGTCAGGCCGCCGTTGCCCACCGACGCGATGGTGGTGCCGATGGGGCGCTCACCGTAGTGCTCGCCGGAGCATCCATCGATGACTCGCTGCACGTGATCCGAGCATTCTCGTGGTTCTCGTTTCTGGCCAACATCGCGGAGGATGTGCATCACAACCGTCGGCGTCGCTTCCACCGAGCGGCCGGCTCGTCTCCGCAACCCGGCAGCCTCGAGTTCACACTGAATCGGCTGGCGGCGGGCGACGTAGACAGCCAACGCGTCGAAGCCTTGATCCGGCGGCTCTTCGTAAGCCCGGTGATCACGGCGCACCCGACCGAGGTACGTCGGCGGACCGTGCTCGACAACCAACGCGACATCGCCCGCTTGTTGGCGACCAGCCAGCATGATTGGCCCGATGCGACCGAACGCGTTGACTGGGACAGTCAGCTGCGCCAGGCCGTCGTCACACTGTGGCAAACCGCCATCTTGCGTCTGTCCAAGCTTCGGGTCACCGACGAAATCAACGAAGCGTTGCTGTACTACGACCTGACGTTGTTCGACGGAATCGTCAATCTGCATGAGGATTTGCGCCGGGGCATTGGTGAACGTTGGGGTATCACCGATATGCCGACGGTGCTGAAAATGGGTTCGTGGATCGGCGGCGACCGTGACGGAAACCCGTTCGTGACCGCCAGCGTGGTGCGTGAGGCGATCGACAGGCACGTTCGTTTGGCTCTGCGACATCATCTTACTGGCCTCGACAGGTTGAGCTTCTCACTGTCGATGTCGGACCGTCTGGTCACGCCGACCGAGGCTCTCAGCGCTCTGGCTGATCGATCCGGTGATACCTCCGCGTTCCGCCAGGATGAGCCCTACCGCCAGGCGTTGCGAGGCATGCGAGATCGACTGATAGCGACAGCCCGTCACCATCTCGGCACGGCCTATGACGGCCCGCCGCCCTACACATCGCAGCCCCCTTACGAACGGCCCGATGAACTCGTCACCGACCTTGAGATTGTTCGGGTTTCATTGTCGAGCCACGGCGCTGGCCTCTTGGCGGCCACCCGGGTGATGCCGGTGCTTCGAGCCGTCGAAATTTTTGGGTTCCATCTGTGCGGACTGGATCTTCGCCAAAACTCTGCAGTGCACGATCGGGTAGTCGGCGAATTGCTGGCCCAGGCTAGCGTTGCGACCGACTACCTCGTCCTCAGCGAGGACGACCGGGTTGAGGTGCTTTTGAGCTGCCTGTCGTCGTCGCGACCGCTGCGCAATCCGCATCTCGCAGTGACCGAATTGGCTGCGAGCGAGCTGGCAATCGTGGCCGAGGCGTCTCGCGCCATCCGCGCCGTTGGACGGGCCGCGATCCCCCACTATGTCATCTCCAAATGCGAATCCGTGAGCGACGTGCTCGAGGTTGCGGTGCTGTTGAAAGAGAGCGGCCTCTTACTAGGCGACGACCTTTTCGTCGACATCGTGCCGCTCTTCGAAACGATCGGCGACTTGCAGCAAGCCGCATCCACGATGCGTGCGCTTTGGTCGGTGCCGGCCTATCGGCGCTGGCTGGATGGCCGCGGTGGCATCCAGGAGGTAATGATCGGGTACTCCGACAGCAACAAAGACGGCGGCTATATGGCCGCCAACTGGGCGCTCTATAAGGCCGAAGCCGAGTTGGTCGAAGTGGCCAATACCCACGGTATCCACTTGCGACTTTTCCACGGTCGCGGTGGCACCGTCGGCCGTGGTGGCGGGCCGAGCTACGACGCCATCTTGGC
Organism: Acidimicrobiia bacterium; assembly: GCA_043744155.1. Lineage (GTDB taxonomy): Bacteria > Actinomycetota > Acidimicrobiia > Acidimicrobiales > Ilumatobacteraceae > JANMCE01. The sequence goes on from JAYTVF010000336.1 coordinate 13,123, forward strand.
CCAGCCTGCGGGCAGCGTGAACGGATCGTTGCGCCTCACCGAACAGGGTGAAGTCGTGGCGGCCAAGTTCGCCGACGCAGAGTTGGCCCGCCGTAATCTTGAGACCTTGGTAGCGGCCACCATCGAGGCCAGTCTGATCGACAACGAGCACCTCGGGCCTGATCAGCAGCGGTTCGCTGATGTGATGGACGAGATCGCGGCAGCTTCACAAGAGGCCTACGTCGACCTTGTGTACGGAACCGAGGGATTCGTGACCTTCTTCCGCTCGATGACACCGGTGAACGAGATCGCCGCACTCAACATCGGCAGTCGGCCAGCTTCGCGCACCACCTCGCAGCGCATCGAGGACCTGCGGGCCATTCCTTGGGTGTTCAGCTGGAGTCAGTGCCGCGTGATGCTGCCCGGCTGGTATGGCGTGGGGTCCGCCCTCGACGCCTGGGCCAGAGAGGACCACGAGCGTATTGCCTTGCTGCAGGATATGCATCGGCGCTGGCCGTTCTTCGCCTCGGTGTTCTCCAACATGGGCATGGTGTTGGCCAAAACCGACCTGGGAATTGCGGCGCGCTATGCCGACCTTGTCACCGACCCGGTACTGCGTACTGAGGTGTTCGGCCGCATCGTGCACGAGCATGAGCGCACGGTGCATTGGTGTAAGACCGTTACCGGGCATACCCATCTGCTGGCCGACAACCCCAGCCTGGCCCGTTCCATCCGCAACCGCTTTCCCTACCTCGATCCGCTGAACGAACTGCAGATCAGCCTTCTACGGCGGCACCGAGCCGATGGCAGTGATCCCCTTGTACAGCGCGGTATCCAACTCACCCTCAATGGCCTCGCCACCGGCCTACGCAACTCTGGCTAATACCGCGCCGACACCACGTTCCCGCGCCGCCCGTAGGTCACCCGGCGTGCAACTTCGAGGATTTCGACGTGCAACACGTCCGATTTGCTCGCCGCACAACCCCTAGTCGCTGGAGTTGCAAGCCGAACGATCACTTGTTGCAAGCCGAACGACCTACCGGCGTATCAGCGCTGCGAACAAGGGGAGAAAGTCTGGTGGCGACACCTGGCCACTCGGCGGTGTCAGTCTCGAGAGCGAGGCCGACATCGCCGAGAATGTCCGGTCGGTAGCCCGTTCAGCCGAGTTCGCCGAGCTCCCGCTCGATCGCCATCAACTCTTCTTTGGTGCCTTGCACCTTGGGGCCTTTGAACCAATTCTTCGCCGATGCCCACCACGCACCGACGCCCACGAAGCACAAGACGATCAGTGGGCCGGTGAAGTTGGCCGTGTTGAGATCATCTGAGGACCACCAACGCCACTGGGGAAACAGCGGGGCGACGAAAAGAATGGAGATAAAGGCAACCCACACCACACTGATCCACCCGACAATGTGACTTGATCCCTTGAGATTCCAGGGGCCTTGCTTGAAATTGGGATTTCGTAGACGAAGAAAGATCGGTATGACATAGCTGATGTAGAGGCCGACAACCGCGATACCGGTAAGGGCGAAGAACGCCACCGCCACGCCACCGTGCTGGATGAGTGACAGTGCGCCCACGACGGCCGAGGTCACCACGCCCAGCCACACAGCGTTGGTTGGTGTTCGCGTCTTTGGATTGATCTTGTGCCAGAGGTTCGATCCTGGTAGCCCTCCGTCGCGGCTAAAGGCATAGATCATCCGACTGTTGGCCGTCACCGAAGCCATACCACAAAAGAATTGACCGACCGTGGTGATCAGCACCAACAGCTTTGCCGCCGCAGATCCGAGCACCGCGGAGAACAGATTCACCGGACCGGTGATGCCGGTGCCGCCAAGGGCAACCAGTTGGTTTGTTCCATCGGCTCCGTTCGGCACGGCCAGAAGGAACGCAACATTCAGCAGCAGGGCAGCGATTGCAGACACCCATATCGAACGCACAATCGCCTTCGGAGCGGCCACCCGTGCGTTGATCGTCTCCTCGCTGACGTGTGCCGAAGCATCAAAGCCCGTGATGGTGTACTGAGCCAGAAGGAAGCCCAGGAAGAAGACGTAGAGCACGCTGATGCCGCCGTGCCAGCCACTGTTGTTCTGGAACTTAAACAGGTACGAAACAGGCTGATGGGTGTCAGGACCGGCAAGAAGCACCGCAAAGATCACCGCCACGCCTGCCACATGCCACCACACGCTCACATCGCCAAGCAGCTTCACCAACTTTACCCCGAAGGTGTTCAGCAGTCCGTGAATGAGAAGCATGACGAGGAACACAATGAACAGATTGGTCGCCGACGGAGAAATGATGAAGTCGACGGTGGATTTGCCGTCGGCACCAACCACGGTTTTGGCCCAAAGATTGACGAGTGCGACCACGTAGTTGGCCAGCGCATAGTCAACCGATGCGATCACGCCGATCTGGCCAATGAAGTTGAACCACCCTGTCAGCCACGACCACAGCGGGGCATTCTTTGTTGCGAGCTTGGCTGACCAGAAGTACAGCCCTCCGGCGGTCGGGTATGCCGAGCAGATCTCGCCCATTGACATTCCGACGAGCAGCGAGAAAAAACCGACGATGAGCCAGCCGATGGTGATGACCAACGGTCCGCCGAAGGTCGCCCCGATCCAGAAACTCGTGAACCCCCCGGCAAGGATGGAGATGATCGAGAAGCTGATGGCGAAGTTGCTGAATCCGCCGAGCCCTCGTTTGAGTTCCTGCGCATAGCCGAGCGCGTGCAGATCGTCGCGATCGGTATCAATAATGGCCACCCAGTGTTCCCCTTTGTCGTCGTGTGCAACGAACCCAGACGCGGTTGCCCCCGCAACCTGCTGAAACGACTGGGATCAGTCCATTTCTAGCAGGTGCGGGCCTAACGTCCGTGCCTTTCCCGACGATGAACCGAAGTTCGAAGTGTCCACGCAGGGCTTATGTCGGCGGATAGAGCTTGGCGGCCCCAAAGTTCGCTTCGTCCACC
>JAYTVF010000337.1:0-4401 GCA_043744155.1 Acidimicrobiia bacterium
GCGGCCAGGATGCACAGGTTGTTCAGGCTGCGCTGCTTGTCCGACAGCGTCGATCGACCCCACACCCCACCCCAACAGTATTCGGTCACGATCTCCTGGAATTCGCGAGTGAAGCTGTCGGCACTGGCGAAGGCATTGGTGACGAATTCCGGCCCGAGCACACGGCTGCGAGCTTCGATTCCTGCGTCAAACTTGGATTGGTCCATGGTTCGGTACTCTACGGGCGGCGACCAGCCTGCCGATATAGCGCAGCGGTGGTACGGAGACTTCCATGGGTTGTGTGCATTGGCCCGGCGGGCGGCAGTCAACGCCAGACGAGACCGAGCGCCAGACCGACAAGCGCGAGATGGTAGGTGACCATGATGCCGACTTTGGCAGCGCGCACCGGCCGCACGAACAGGTCGTAGCCCAGCAAAGTGTCGGAGAGCACGAAGAATGCCGCTCCGACGATGGCCAGCCCGCTGCCACGGAGTGCGATCAACACCGCCATCAGGGAGATAACTGCCAGATACGCCGAGACGGCGACGCCAATCCTCGGATCCTTCCCCCGAGCGGCGGTCACGATCTGGCGGCCGAAAAGCCAGCCGATGCCCGCCAGCGCAACCAGCGCCGCTGCGCCCCACACCCAGTGCCAACGATCGACGGGGCGGGCGAGCGCAGCCACGCCAAACAGTAGATGTCCGACGAGAAACGCGCCGAGCCCGCCGACGAAGTTATCGACGATGGGCATCAGCAGCACGTCTCCAATGAGGCACAGAACCAACGCCGCCACCACCAGTCGTCGGCTGCTGGGGTACGCCGTATCGAGTGCAACAGCTAGCGCGATCACCAGTGTCGTCGTGAGGGGCTTGGTGATCGTTTCCAGCTTGGGCATCGAATGATGGCGGGAGTGCCAGTTCGCTAGTGCGGCCGCCACGACGGCGGCGAGTAGGCCGAGTGCCAGATGATTCACAATGGGGCAGTCGGACCGAACAGGCCGGTAAGCATGGCCTCGACCGCGGGCGCTGACTCGGAATCGGTTTCGGCCAAGCGACAGACGAAGGTGATCGACACCTCGTCCGCTCGGATGGCGCCACCGTCAGAGTCGGGTGGTAGATCCAAGATGTCGCCCCAGCCCATCACCACGCGATAGGCGTCGCGTAATCCCAGGATCGGCTCGAGTTTGGCGTCGAACAGCGCCCGGTTCGGCGAGCTTCCAACCTTGGTGCGACGCCACCCCTTGATATCGGCCAACGCCAGATTGGGCACGTTCACGTTGAGAGCTACCGGTTCAGCAGGCATGTCGGCCAGGATTTCCTTGGCCACCATGGCCCCAATTGCGGCCGCGCTCTCCCACTTTTGATCAGCCAACATTTCGTCCCACGCCTGACCCTCGATACCGAACTCGCGCACCGCCTGACTCACCGCGATACCGCTGATACCGCCCGACCGGGCGGTCAGCGCCGCGCCAAAGGTGCCCGAGTGGTACACCGACCGACCGACGTTTGCCCCCGGATTAATGCCGGCCACAACCAGATCGAACGACTTCCCGAACGCACCAAGCCGACTGAGCAGCACGCACATCGCTGGAGGTCCGGTCACCGACCAGGCTTCGGGAACGCCGGCGATTTCCACCTTGTGTACTTCCGGCTTCGACAGATGCAACGAGCCGTAGGCCGCCCCGTAGCCCGAATACTCGGTGTTCGGCGCCACCACCACGACATCGCCAAGCGGAACCAATGCCCGTGCCAACACGTGTAACCCGATCGAATCGATGCCGTCGTCGTTGGTCACCAAGATGCGCATGGCCAAGACCGTATCCAACCAAGCCCACCTCTGACGAGGCTGGCTCAGCCGCACCCCACGGCCAGCAACACCAGCCAGGGGCCGAGCCGCGCCCGGCCAGCCAGCCAGCCAGCAACCCAGCCGCACCCCCCGGCCCAACACAGCCCAGGGGCCGAGCCGCGCCCGGCCAGCCAGCAACCCAGCCGCACCCCCCGGCCCAACACAGTCCAGGGGCCTGGCTCGAGATGCTGCGAAACTAGTCCCGCTCCGGGTGCGGCAGCGAAGCCCCAACGACCGCGCTCGCCAGCAGAGCCTCGACCTCGACCCCCCCCCGGCGACGGCGACGGCGACGGCGATGGCGATGGCGATGGCGACGGCGATGGCGACGGCGGCGGCGGCGGCCCGCCCCTATTTGATGGCCAGTGCGTTTGGTGGGCTGGCGACGCCCGACTGCAGGTTCAGCGGCGCGGAGGTGAGGAAACATTCGTAGCGTCGGTCGGCCGCACAATCGGTGGCGAGTGGCTCCAGATTCCACATTTCACCCAGCGGCAAACCGAGCATCGGCAGGAACCACGAGTGGGTGAACACCTCGTGCCGCCGTGAGGGATCAGCACGAAGGGCCGCTCGCAACTCCGACGACAGCGCGGTGCCCATCACCTCTACCATCGGGTTGTCGGCGGCGATCGCCGCAATGTGCAGATCCCATAAGAATTCCGCCGTCGCCGCCCCCGATTCCAACCCGGGCGCCCCCGGCCGTGGTTTGGCCGCGTAGGCGCTGCGCGCCTCGTTATCAAGCGATTCGTACCAACCGACCCAACCGGTGCGCAGCAGCAGCACATCGCCCTCCTCCACGGTGGTTTCCTGCGCCGCCAGTGTCGCCGAAAGGTCGTCGGGCGTGATGGCATCGGGTTCGTCGTACGCCAACGCCCGATTGATCGAGGCTCGCCACCGCCCGACATCGACCAGCACCCCACGGCCGACAATGCCGCGCCGGGCCCAGTGGTGCACACCGTGATCCTGTGAGGCAAGGCCCCCATAGACCCCGTTCTCCAAACTGCGCACATGCCGAAAGCCGTCCCACTGGGATGACGATTGGGTGTTCCAGCCGTGCAGGACGTCGTCGCGCCATTCGCCCTCATCCGTGCCCGTCACCTCATGGCCGAAGGGCTGGCGACCGAACAGGGGCGGATTCGGTAGCTCCATCTGCCAGTTCAGAGCGAACACAGCCCCGCGCCGCACCAGTTGCACAGCGGCGGCGATGCGCTCGGGCGTCTGGAGGTTGAGGCAACCGAAATAGTCGGGCCGAGGCCAAACACCCCAGCTCGACGGATGACCGTTCAAAAGGGGCAGGTCGGTAAAGCGAGGCAGTTCTCCCATCGTCCAAGCATGCCCCGTCGCCCCACCCGCGTGCGGCAACATGCGCCGCCGCAGCATCGGCCAGTACCCTTCCGACCATGTCATCACGCGAACGCGGTCCAGGGCCGCTTGACGGTGTGCGAGTCTTGGATTTCACGCGGGTGCTATCCGGCCCGCACTGCACCCGCATGCTGGTGGATTTAGGCGCAGAGGTCATCAAACTCGAGCCCCCCGACGGCGACCTCACCCGGGTGAGCTGGCCCCGAGTCGGCTCGATTGCCAGCTATTTCACCCAGCAGAACTGCGGGAAGCAGAACATCAGTCTCGACATGCGCCAGCCCGAGGCCATCGAGTTGATTCTGCAACTGGTTGAGAACGTCGACATTGTCGTGGAGAACTTCCGCCCCGACGTGATGGGCCGTTTGGGCCTCGGATGGGATGTGCTTCACGCACGAAATCCGCGCCTCATCTACGCCACCATCACCGGCTACGGCACGACCGGGCCATGGGCCAACCGCCGCGCCTACGCCCCGGTGATCAGTGCCGAGATGGGCGTATCCGCTATCCAGGCAGGCGCCTTTCAAACGACCGTGCGTAGCGACGCCCTCAGCCACGCCGACGTGTACAGCGGGCTGGAATGCCTGGCCGGCGTTTTGGCGGCGCTCTACCAGCGTGAACGCACGGGACGGGGGCAGCGGGTCGATGTATCGATGGCCGAAACCATGCTGTCGGTCAATGAGCACGTGCATTGGTGGCTGCAGCGCGACCTCGAGGGTCTGGTCGACACCGATGCCGTACCCAGCTTTCGTACCGAGGACTATCCGGCGCCGACCGTGTGCGGTAGGCAGATCATCATCTCGGGCCACCCGGCCGCTGCTGGTTCGTTCGAACGGTTCTGCGAGATGATCGAGCGGCCCGACCTATTGGCCGACCCACGGTTTGCCACCGTCGATCTCCGCCGGGCACGGCTGGGCCTGCTTCACGAGGCCATCGCCGAATGGGCGGCCGGGTTCGATTCGGTGGATATCGTGCTCGATATCGTCGATCGGCACGGGTTCGCGGTCGGTGTAGTGCGCACCCTCGCCGAGGCCGCGCTGCTTCCCTGGGCCGAAGAACGCGGCGCGATCGTCGCCGTCGACAATCGGATCGGTGGCACGGTGCGGATCCCCAATTCGCCGATCAGATTCTCCGACGCCGACGCTGGCATCCGAGGCATACCCCGCTTCCGGGGCGAAGACAATCGCACCGTCATGCGCAAACTGGGCCTCGGGGACGACACAA
>JAYTVF010000338.1:0-4366 GCA_043744155.1 Acidimicrobiia bacterium
GATCCACATCCCGTGTGACGAGTTCAAACCACAGGACCTTCGACGCTCGCTCACGCTCGCCCGTGAACTCACCAAGGTCGTCGACCGCGTCAAACCACGGCGCCGCCTTTGGTTGCTCGACGAAGTCACCGTTGTGGACGGATGGACTGCAACGCTCAAGTCCGCCCGTGACGGCACAGCATTCGGTGATGACACGGTTGTCGTCACCGGAAGCCGCTGGTCGGACTCTGGTGACATCGAAGGGCACCTGCTCGCCGGACGGGCGGGCACCGTGCCCGGCAGACGCATCCGTCACCTGCACCCGATGAACTTCCGAGCGTTCCTTGCCGCGACCCGCCCCGCGCTGGCGCTACCCGCCTCAGTGCATCCGAGTGATCTGCAAGGGGCAGCCGTCGCGCGAACGCTAGAGGACTTGGCGTTCGACCTTGACGCGTACGACTTGGCTTGGCAGGACTACCTCACAGCCGGAGGTTTCCCACGGGCCGTGTTCGAGCATGTCACCAACGGACTCGTGAGTGACAGCTACGTCCGTGACCTCGCCGGATGGTTACGTCGAGATCTCCAAGACGACACCCCGGTCGATTCGCTCGCGTTACTTCTCGACACGCTCACCATCCGGTCATCGAGCCCACTTAACGTTGCTAGTACTGCGCAACATCTTGGGTACACCGCCGACGTGTTCCGTCGGCGAATCGCTCGCCTGATATCCAGCTTCGCTGCGATCTGGTGCCCGCAGCGCAACGACAACGGTCGGACGGTTGCGGGCGCCCAAGCCAAGCTCTACCTCACCGACCCGATACTCGCCTGGCTACCGACTCGACTGCGAACCGGGTGCAACGATCCCACGTTTACAACACTCACCGAAACAGCACTCGCCGTCGCACAAGCACGCAGTATCGACCGCCTGGACGAAGGACGCTGGGCCGCGAACGACACGGTCGGTTACAGCCGGACCGCCTCGTCGAACGAGATCGACCTCACCCCCGTCACCGTGCCCACCACCGCTGGTCGAGCAGCCACCACACCGATCGAAAGCAAATGGGTCGGGACCAGTTGGCGAGCCGAGGCACGTGTGCTCGAGGCCAAGCACCATAGCGGCATCATCGCCACCAAGAGCATCCTGGACCTCAAACATCCAAGCTGGGCTGTACCCGCACCCCTCGTTGCTCTCCTGCTCGAATGAATCACACTCTGGACGCCCGCCGGTCCACTTAGCAGGCTGCCGCCAGGGGCCGTTTTGCCGATGCTTGGCGCTGGCTGAGCACAGTTTTGGCATGCGCTTCACTTCCTACGACAGGAAATATCCGTAGTCAAGCTGGATCGAGCCTCGCGCTTCCAGCGCATCGATCGATATAGGTTGACTGCCGAGATGACCTAGCCGGGTCGTTACCGACCCGCGTAGTCCACGAAATCGGCAATTTGTGGACTAACAAGAGACGAGATGGATTGACGACACCTTCGGTGCTTCCGGCGTATGAAGGTCAGGCGGCACGGTGCCGAGAGCGGCTCGACGGCGAAGGTACTCGCTGATGTGTTCGCGGTCGTTGCGGCGAAGGTAGCTGCGGGACTACTGGTTGCACCAGCAACAGTCGTTGCAGTGGACACTGTGGTGCTCGCGATCGTTGAGGGGAGGTTCGAGTCGAGGATGAACCATGCTGCGATCAGGGCTCGCAAGCGCCACGAGCGCCGCCGAATCGCCGACCAACCCCTCGTCGGCGAGCCGTCACCAGCGCGTGGCTGTACTCAGCTGAAGTGGCGATCCTTTGTCACGCGACCCTTCAAGTACGACGGATCGCATCGCAGCGTTGCCGCCAAGACTGCTTGCATGGCCGATCCGTTCTCGGGGCATTCCCGCACGACGGAACTTCCACCCCACGTGGTGGACAATCTGGGAGTTAACTGAGAGATTGTTGAGAGTCGACGATTGGCTCAACTCATCGGCCGGAACTGGCGGAGATTCACAACTACCCACGGAGGCCGCGTCCAGCGCGTTACTGATCGCAGACGTAGCGCGCTAACCTATGTGCCGCACCTCGCGGGTGTAGTTCAGAGGCAGAACAACAGCTTCCCAAGCTGTGAACGCGGGTTCGATTCCCGTCACCCGCTCGACGACGATTTACCTGGACAGAGCACATATCCGTGGACCAACCGGGAAGGGCAATCCGACAGTCTCCGCCAGTTCTGACCCAAAACCGACCAGAATTTTGCCCGAAACCTGTCCCGACCGTTGTGTGTGCAGTTGTCCCGACCGTTACCGCTAGGTGCGCGCAAAATGGGCAACCGGGGCATGTCTACGCCTGCAACGGCAGATGTCGCTGCATCCACGACCGAGTAGAGGTGCTTGGCCATCACTTCGTTCGCTGTGGAACGTGCAGCCTTGCCCTCGGCCAGCGTGAGGGTCAGGCGATAGTCCACTCCCCGAACCGGTCCCGGACAGGGTGGCCATCGGGCAGATCGGTAACCTTGCCGAGTCGGCGATCCCGCGGGAACAGACGCGCGTAGTCCGGGTTTGGGAGAAGGCGCGCCTCCTCAAGATGCGTGTTTACCTGTTTGAAATGTGCCGCAAATGCCTGTCCAGCGGCATACGCACCCTCCTGTGTCAGCAGCGCTGCCAGCTCCCGCCGCGCCTGACCACGAGGGCCATCCTGGTCTGTCGCCGAGTACGTGTTGGCCCTTCGGAGCTCCTGAACCCACCAGTCCACGTATCGATCGGTGGAGGTGTCGAGGAACGCTTTCCGTACTTCGCGAACGACCAGCTCGACGTCGTTTTCGTCGAGCGTCACCGCAATGTTCTCGGGCTCGTCCATTTCGTTATCGGACAAGTCGCCAACGGTGATCTCCTGCGTCGCTCCCATGTCGACGTGCGCGTCGCCGGTTAAGGTCGACAGGCAATACCCGAAAACGTACGGGTGACCCTCCAATTGCGGGCGAGAACAGATCACTTCAACGATCCTGTCGATCCATTCGGTCGGGGTGTTCGGCTTCTCTACCGAATCCTTTTTCTGACCCGAAATCTGAATCATTAACAGCGGGCGCACCGGGTTCTGCTCACTGGTGCTGGTTCGCGCGACGGTTGCGTAGCGGCCCCGCACCTCTTGGTATTCGGCCATCTTCTGGCAGGCGATATCGACATCGACAGACGTGAACCCGACACCGACCGAGGTGCGCGGCTCGGGAATGGCCACGGTAGGTTTGATCACCGCTTTTCACGACATCGCTGCGGAGCACCCGCACATGAGCGACATCACCGGCGAAGAGGCCGCTCATCACCCGGTCTGGGGTTGCAGTCACGGCCACGATCGCCTGAGCCCGGCTACTCACCTTTGCGTTTTCACGAACGGCAGTCGCAACTTGAACGAGGATGGAAGCATCGCCCGACCGTCGTTTCGCGCCAATGTGCGCTTCATCGACGAACAGGTAGAGGTTGCCGCCATTGGCGGGGTTTACGAGACTCTCGAGGAACGCGGTGTAACTGTTCCTGTCCGATTCGGTGTATAGCAAGCTCCTCACACCGAGCTTTGATAGATCCAGAACGTTCAATCCGCAGTGGATTTCAGGGGTTACGGCTTCCAAACGACGGTAGGAAAGGCCGAAGACATCGTTGAAGTCAGCGCGGCTGCGCTTATTGAGCTGCGGGTCGTACGAAGCCCAGATCACCGCCGCGTCGGCGTCATGCTCGATGATGTGTTTCATGACGGCACCAGCGATGAACGTTTTGCCAGCACCTGTCGGGGCAGTCAAGATCACTTGACGAGGCACCCGCTTCGCCGGGTCCGATATCGCGGCCAGAACCTTGGCCGCCGCCGCAATTGGAACGGCTCCAACGTCAGCTCGCGATCGAGGTGGAGTCCCTCGACCTCGGCCTTCAGTCTCGTGTAGCTCATGACGATTCCCTCACCGCATTGTCAATAATTTCCTTGTACGAGCCGGTCTGAAACCGAACCTGAACACCGGGCAACGCCGTCCGCAGCACGTCCGGTTTCGAGCCTGACTCTCCAATCACCCACACCGTGCGCGGCACAACATCGCCCAGGCACGCCAGGAAATCACCGGCCGGAACCACCGCTGGCAGTGCAGCGAACGCACCATCGGGGTGAACGTAGACACCGTCCGCCTGCCGCTTGCCAAGCCGCCCGGACATACCAGCGTCGACCCACAAGGTCGGAAGGATCGCTGCCGTGGCATCCGCGTCGCACTGCTTTAACTGTCGGCCATGAAGGTAGTCGAGGCGGAACCATTCGCACCGCTGCAAGATCGGCTTCGTGGAACCGAACCCCGTCTGCAGAACCGCCTTGATCCGTGGGGCCGTCACATGCTGACAGATGCCCCGCTCCCCACCGTCTGGCACAAACCGCTTGCCGATGTC
>JAYTVF010000339.1:0-4354 GCA_043744155.1 Acidimicrobiia bacterium
GGGTCTAGCCGAGGCGAGCCAGCATGATGCGGCGCTCGACCTCGGTCGTGCCGCCCCACACGCCATGGGCTTCTCGAATACGCACTGCGTAGTCGAGACACTCGTCGGTCACAGGGCAGAGTTTGCAGATGGCTTTCGCCCGAGCCTCACGGCGCGCTTTGTCGTCTCTGGGTTCGAGATAAGACGGGGGAAAAAAGACAGCATGCAGCGGACCCTTACAGGCTGCTTCTTGCTGCCACGCCAGCGTGATGTTCTGAACTTTGGACACGATCCCCTCCAGATCGCCACGCTAGGCATGTGACGTGTGCCTCAGCAAAATGGAACGAAAGCGAGCCAGCAATGGGCCACAATCGCGCCAATCTGCGCTTTTCGTAAGGGAATTTTCACCGTTCGCGGTGGTCCTTGGCCGCACCGACTTCGGGCTCGACTTCGAGGGTGATGCCGTCGATGGCCACGACCCGCAAACGTTCGCCGGATTTGATGGGCGTGGCCCGGTTGGTGAGCGCTCGCCACTGCCCTTGGCCGACCTGAGCAGTGCCTTCGGGGTTGATGTCGGCCACAGCAACGCCGATTTCACCGATCATCCATTCGCGCCCGATGGTCGGCGTCGCGAAGCGTGTGCGCACCATCGAGGGCATGCCGCTCAGGAAGGTCAACAGCAGTCCGCCGACTCCGGTGAGTAGCGCCGGCCAGGCGACGCGGCCGTCATGGAAAAGGAAAACCGAGCCGATGATGAAGGCGGCAATGCCGATACCGGTCCACGCCCGCGGCACGCCGGTCTGCACATCGACGGCGAGCGCCACGAACGACGCAATCAGAACGCCGACCGCCCAGCCTCTCGTCGGCAGCGCGGCCAGGCCGTAGCACCCGAAGATGAGGCAGGCCGCGCCGATAACCCCGGCGATACCGATGCCAGCGGTAAAGAACTCAAAGACGAGCAATCCGAGCCCGATGACCATGAGGAGATACGCGACCGGCTTGCTGGCGAAGGTATGCATCATCTGATTTACCAGGCCAAGCTTGGCAAATCGCACGTTCCCGGACGGCTGGCGCCCGTTGCCAGCCTGGTTCAGTTTGGCGGTGTGCAGTTCGGTGGCACCGACCTTGACGCCATCGAGGGCCACGATCATCTCACCTAACACCGCCGTGCCGCCCGAGTCGTTGCCGAGCTTCAACGCACCCGCCGCACGGGCATCTTGGGCGTTGAGAGTTCCCTGTGCCAGGCGTGCGTCGGCCTGACCGAAGGTGAGCGGGCCGCTGGTTGGGGCGAGGGCGGCGCCGAAATGGCCGATCTTGCTGCCCGGGGCCATGCCGGTGATGGCCGCTGCGCCAAGAAGCTGGCCGGCTGCGCCGTAGCCCGTGGCGCCCGATGGCCCGACCCAAATGGCCACCGGTACTTTCGAGCCGCGTATCTGGTCGGCCAATTCGGCTACCTCGGCCGGGGCGACGACGGCCCCTTTGGAGTTCATCTGCAGCAGCAGCGCCTGAGCGCCATCGGTCTCAGCGCGGGCGATGGCGTGGCGAATCTCACCGACCAAAATGCGGTCGAGGTACCCGCTCACCTGCAGCACATCAACCGGCGGCGTCGCCGTATCCGATGTCTGCGCGGTGGCGCGCTCGGCACCAAAGACGGCAATAACCACGGCTGCGGTAAGGATCAATTTCGTTGCGGTGACTAACCTGCGCACGCTGCCTCCGGGCCTGGAGCGGGTATTACGAGAAGGACGCGAGTGGATCCCAAAGCTTTTTTCACCAGTTCGCGGGTCCTGATCGTGGCCGGAAAGGGCGGCGTGGGCAAGACGACCGTTTCCGCCGTGCTGGCCAAGGCTGCGGCAGCGACCGGATTGACCGTGCGTGTTGTGGCTATCGACGAGGAATCCCCGCTCGGTGGATTGCTCGGATTGCCTGCGCCGTTGGGTCCCAAGGTCGTCAAGGTCACCCCGCAGATCTCGGCGCAATTGGTCACGCCGATGCAGGCCCTCGATGATTATCTGCGTGATCACGGTCTGCGGGGCGTCACCAGCCAACTGGCCCGGCTCGGGATCTTGGATGTCGTGGCGTCGGCCGCGCCGGGGATTGATGACATCTTGGTCCTGGCCAAAATCAAACAGCTCGACAAGCAACGCGTCGCGGATCTGATCATCGTGGATGCCCCAGCCGCCGGACACGCCATCCCGTTCCTACGGGCGCCACGAGCCCTTCGAGAGATAATCTCGGTCGGGCCGGTGAACACCCAGGCGGTCGAGGCGGGAGAACTACTGGCCGATGCCAGCCGGTGCCAGGTGATGCTTGTGACGCTGGCAGAGGAGACACCCGTGAACGAAGCGATCGAGACGGCGTTCGCGTTGGAAGAAGACATCGGCGTCGCGTTGGCGCCCGTGGTCGTCAATGCGTTGTATCCGTCGATAGATGGTCTGGTGCCGCTGCGAACCAAGTCGGCGTTGGCCGCGGCGGCCCGATTCCGGCTCGCCCGTCTGGCTGCGCAGGAGGAGCACCGGGCTCGTCTGGTTGCGGGGCTACCGTTGCCGCAGCTGGTACTTCCGTTCGTGTTCGATGCCGACCTGTCGGCTGCTGGCGTCGATCGACTCGCGGCTGGGTTCATGGTCCAGGTCGAGTCGCTGTGACGTTATTGACTCCAAGCCGGTGTCACCGAGCACCATCGCGCATTGCCGCAAGTCGCCCAGATCGAGTCGCTCTAATGCCGTTGGCTCGGGCCCGCGACCGTTCGCGGCAGGCGGGACGACGCCATGACGTTCGCTGATCTGATCGACAGTCGGTCAATTGTGGTGTGTGCCGGGCCGGGAGGCGTCGGCAAGACGACGACGGCGGCGGCGATGGCCGTCGCGGCGGCCCGACGTGGTCGGCGGGCCGTCGTGATCACGATCGATCCGGCTCGCCGCCTCGCCGACGCGCTGGGGATGGCTGACGGTCTGACGAATCACCCGCAACAGGTGATTGGGGTCGGGCCGGGAGAGTTGTGGGCCATGATGCTTGACCCGAAGCAGACCTTTGACGATGTCGTGGGTCGGTACGCCAATGACCCCGAGCAACTTGAGCGCATTCTGACGAACTCGTTCTACCGCAATGTGTCGAGTGCGCTGTCGGGCACGCAGGAGTACATGGCGGCCGAGAAGTTGTACGAACTGCACCACGACGATCGGTTTGATCTCGTCATCATCGACACGCCGCCGACTCGGCATGCGCTCGATGTCATCGATGCCCCTCGGCGACTCGTTCGGTTTCTCGATCACCGCATTTACAAGGCGCTCGTGATGCCAGCCCGAGCCGGGTTTCGGGTGGTGAACATAGCGGCCCAAGCGGTGTTGCGTACGGTCTCCAAGGTGGTGGGCGGCGAGATGATCGCCGACGTCATCGCTTTCTTCCAGGCGTTTGATGGTATGGAGGCCGGCTTTGGCGAGCGAGCGAGTCTGGTTCTGGCGTTGCTCACGTCACCTGAAACGGCTTATGTGGTGGTCACGGCCCCCCGAAAGGATCGTCTCGCTGAGGCGGCGTGGCTGTCGGCCCGACTTTACGAGCGAAAGATTCAGCCAGCCGCACTGGTCGTCAATCGGGCGCATCCCGACTTCGGCGTGAGTCACGCCGAAGCACAGGCCCAATCCGAGAACACCAATGATCCGGCCTGGCGAAATCTGTCCGAACTCAGCGCTGTAGCCGAGAGCGAATCGAGGCTGATCGAGCCGCTCGCTGCCCAGGTCTCGCCCGCTCCGGTCGTGCGAGTACCGCTACTGACTCGTGATGTACACGATATGACGGGCCTTGATGATGTCGCCGGGCACCTACTGCTGGGCTAGCGTTGTCACTCGTGCCGTATGTGCTGCTTGCTACCGATGCCCCCTGGGTGAGTGACGAAATCCGGGCCGCCCTCGGTGCCGCCGATACCACCATTGCGGTGTGCGACAACGGCAAGAACGTGCGCAAGTCGGTGCGAGCCAAAGCTCCCGATATTGCCATTCTCGATCTGCAGATCGGCAACATGGGCGGCATGGCTACCTGCATGGATCTGCGTCTCGAAGAGAGCGGCGGTCGATTACCGCATGTGCCGATCCTGATGCTGCTCGATCGTGTGGCTGATGTGCATCTGGCGAGGCGCAGCGAGGCCGATGGCTGGATGGTGAAGCCGCTCGATCCAATGCGTCTGCGCAAGGCTGTCAAGACCATTTTGGATGGCGGAACGGTGCACGAAGGCGTGCCGACCGCTGTTTCTCAAACGGACAAGACCGAAGCGGCGGCAACCAGCTAAGCTGTCGTCCGCAACAAACGGGTTGTAGCGCAGCTTGGTTAGCGCGCCACGTTCGGGACGTGGAGGCCGAGGGTTCGAATCCCTCCAACCCGA
>JAYTVF010000340.1:0-4342 GCA_043744155.1 Acidimicrobiia bacterium
TCGGCCGGGTCAGACCGCATACCGATGGTCTTGTCGAGAATTCGGAAGAAGGCAATCGTCATCACGCTGCAAAACACGATCAGCACAACCGCATAGGTAACCTGAGCAGCAAGCTGTCCGGCGTCGCCGTAGAACAGGCCTTTCACACCTTTGCCAGTCACGCCGTTCAGACCGTCACCGTAGCGACCGTCGGAGAACAATCCGACTGCCAGAACGCCCCACAGTCCATTTGCGCCGTGGACGGCCACTGCGCCAACCGGGTCGTCAACCTTCAGCTTGTGTTCAACGATCAGCACCACGTACACCACGATGACGCCGGCGATTGTGCCGATGACTGCCGCAGCCCACGGTGATACAAAGCCGCACGGTGCCGTAATGGCCACCAAACCAGCCAGCAGACCGTTGCAGGTCATCGACGGATCGGGCTTGCCGAACTTCTTCCACATCAGGAACATGCATGACAGACACCCGAACGCCGAGGACAGCACTGTGTTGACGATAACGATGGTGAAGCGCAGATCCATCGCACCAAAGGTGGAGGCGCCATTGAAGCCCATCCAGCCCACGAGCAGAACGAACGTACCGAGGAACGCCATGGGTAAGTGGTGACCGGGGATGGCCCGGGCCTTGCCGTTCTTGTCGAACTTGCCGATGCGAGGACCAAGGATCTTGGCTCCCCAGAACGCGGCGACGCCGCCCATGGCATGTACGACACCGGAGCCGGCGAAGTCGACGGCGCCGTGGCCCCACTTCGGGCCTTGCGAGCCGAGCTGACTAAGGAAGCCGCCGCCCCACACCCAGTTCCCGAAGATCGGATAGAGAAGCGCCGAAGCGAAGATTCCCCACACGCAGAACGCCGAGAACTTCCAACGCTCGGCCATGGCCCCGGTCGGTATGGTCGCGGTTGCGTCCATAAACACGAGCTGGAAGAAGAAGAAGCCGAGAATGGCCACATCGTAGGCCCGCCCGGTCAAGAAGAATCCGGACTTGGCCAGCACGTTCCATGAGCCGATATGTATCGGGTCGCCAAGTTTGGTGAGCCCAAGTATGCCCGACTGATCGGTCGCGCCGAACATCAACGCGTAGCCGCAAACGAACCATCCCACCACCCCCAGTGCGAAGATGACCAGGTTCATCATCATGGTGTGGGCGGCATTTTTGGCTCGGGTGAATCCGGTCTCCACGAGTGCGAAACCGGCCTGCATAAAGAGCACCAAAATGCCGCCGACGATCAACCACGTCATGTTGATGCTGGTGCGATCCTTGGCAATCGCCGCAGCCAAGGTGGGTACAACTTGGTCGGCTGGGGTATTGCTGGGGAGCACCTGCTCGGAGCCAATTGAAGTATTGGCGCCGTTGGCGTCACCATCGGTTGCGAACGAAGCACTACCGATGGCACCGATCACGAGCATGGCCGACAGGCCGGCGACGGCCAATCGTCCACGTCGTGCTTTGGCAGGCGGATAGCCGGCTGGCGATGTCTTGCGCACGTGTCGCCGGTACATGGCTGGCAACAGCAGCGCCAGCGCAAGAGCCGAGAGGATTAGGGGATGTTGTGCCACGGTTAAGCGGGCTCGCTTTCTCTTCGCCACGGTTTCGAGACGAGCACGTCGCTGGGCTCGACCGACAATGTAGAAACAGGCTGTTTCCCGAAGAGGGCCGCCGTGTGAACAGCGTGTTACCAATCCGTTCGCCGGGAACGGATCCGCGCTCGCCTTACCGCACGGCGGCCGCGGATCGACGGCGACGGCCAACCGCTGCCACGACCGCACCGGCTCCCAGCAGGACCGTTGCCAGCGCAAGAAGTTGGAAGATGCTGCCACCGGTCGTTGGGAGCAGCACTTTCGCCTCGCCGAAGGGGACATTCGATGTCTTGTTGTGTGGGACATCGACCCAAACCTCGTCCGGTGTCGTCGACTTGAAATTCTGTGGCTGAACTTCCTTGACCCGATAGCGACCAACTGGCAGGTCCGTCACGAGGAAGTGGCCGTTGCCGTCAGTACGTACCGTCGCAACTCGCAGACCGGCCGAGTTCAATACGTACACCTCGATGTTCGCCAGCACCTTCTCGCCTGCATCCTGGACACCGTTCTTGTTGGCGTCCACGAACACAACACCTTCGAGCGATCCAACTGGTACAAGGCCGGCATCGACCGTCGAGTCGGTTTGGCCCGAGACAAGAACGACCGGCGTAGAACGGTGGGTTGCAACGACGATGTTGGAGTCCTTTGTCGGGTCGCTACCAATCGTGGGACTGGTCAGCACGTACCCGGCGGTCGGCATGACTTCGACCGTATACGTCCCAGGAGCGAGGCCCGTCACCAGGTACATGCCCGTTGCGTCAGTCGTGGTGGTTCCCGCGAGCGTACCGTTGGCCCGGTAGACATTCACGACAACACCCGGCATCGGTGCCTCACCCGAATCTTGAACCCCGTTCTGATTGATGTCGAGCCACACATAGTCACCAAGCGAGGCCGTCATGTAGAACCCGGCATCCAACGTTGCATCAACCTCGTTCGAGGCCAATGCCACCGAAATGGCGGTCGGGCCGTCGGAGTCCTTCGAGGGGTCCGCCCCCTGCGTCGCAGGTGAACCGACATAGCCAGTCGGGGTGGTGAACACCACCTTGTACAGGCCCGGCAACAGGTTCCCGAACAGGTACTCACCGGTCCCCGACGTGACGGCCGGGGCGATCGGGTTTCCGTAGGCGTCGACCGTGACCGGATTACCAGCCGAGTCGAGCAACGTCACCGTCACTCCCGCCAGGCCAGGTTCACCCGAATCCTGGATGCCGTTCCCGTTCAAGTCGACCCAAACGAAATCACCAACCGTGACCGGGGCGAACAACCCGAGGTCGAGCGTCACATCAGACTGACCCGACATCAGTACGTTCGACGTCGCCAACACGCCGTTTGAATCGTTCAGTGGGGTGGAACCCGCCGCGTTCGTGAGCGTGGGAGCGTACCCGCTCGGCAGGGTGCCAAAGGCCACGTTGTACTGACCCGGCACGAGATTCGAGAACAGGTATGCCCCCGATGCTGGTGTGACAATCGGTGCGACCGGGTTCCCAGCCGCATCGACAACCGGGTTCCCGGTCATGTCGGTCAGCGTGACGGTCACCCCGGCGATACCGGGCTCACCCGCATCCTGGGTGCCGTTTCGGTTCGGGTCGACCCACACCCGGTCACCAACCGTGACCGGTTTGAACAAACCGAGATCCAACGTCACATCTGATTGACCTGACGCCAACAACGCTGAGGTGGCGTTGAGTCCGTTCGAGTCGTTCGATGCGGTCGAACCGACGGCGTTCGTCAGCGTCGCCAGATACCCGGCGGGCAGCGTTGAGAACGCCACCTTGTACTGGCCCGGTGGCAGGTTCGAGAACAGATACGCCCCCGACCCCGGCGTCACGATCGGTACGACCGGATTACCGTACGCATCAACCGTGACCGGATGACCAGCCATGTCCGTCAGCGTCGCCGTGACCCCAGCTACAC
This sequence comes from Acidimicrobiia bacterium, assembly GCA_043744155.1. Lineage (GTDB taxonomy): Bacteria > Actinomycetota > Acidimicrobiia > Acidimicrobiales > Ilumatobacteraceae > JANMCE01. Next base: position 3,498 of record JAYTVF010000340.1, read on the forward strand.
CAGGATCAGTCGAGTCTTGGATGCCGTTGCGGTCGTTGTCGATCCATACAAGATCGCCGACCGTGACCGACTGGTAGAACCCGGCGTCGACGGTGAGGTCCGACTGGTTCGCAGCCAAGACCTCGGAGGCGGCGAGCGGACCATCCGAATCGAGGGTCAGGTTCAACCCTTGCGCCGTGGGCGATGCCAGGTAGCCAACCGGTGCGCTGAAGGACACCTTGTACTGGCCGGGCAGTAAGTTCCCGAACGTGTACGCACCTGTCCCGGTCGTTACGTACGGCACGATCGGGTTGCCGTAGGCGTCGGTCGTGACCGGGTTCCCGGCCATGTCGAGCAGGGTCACGGTGACACCGGCAAGACCAGCCTCACCCGCGGTTTGGATCCCGTCGCCGTTGGTATCGAGCCACACCCAGTCACCAACTGTGACCGGGGCAAAGATGCCGAGGTCCAACGTCGGATCGTTCTGACCGGACGTCAACACCACCGAAGTTGCGTTCAAGCCGTTCGAATCGTTTGCCGTTGTCGATCCGCCGGCGTTCGTGACGGTCGCCGCAAAACCTGCCGGCAGGGTGGAGAACACCACCTTGTACTGGCCCGGCTTCAAATTGGTGAACTGGTAGAAGCCCGGGTTCCCGGCGTCGTCGTTCAGCGTCGTCGCGGTGCCCACGGTGGCACCGCTGGAATCGGCGATCGGGTTCCCGGCCATGTCGGTCAGGGTGACCGTCACGCCGTTCACACCGAGCGAGGCCGATTCATCTTGGATGCCGTTGCGGTTGGCGTCGATCCACACGTAGTTCCCGACCGAGACCGGCTGGAAGAAGCCGGCGTCGAGCGTGAGGTCCGAG
>JAYTVF010000341.1:0-4334 GCA_043744155.1 Acidimicrobiia bacterium
GTCACATGCTGACAGATGCCCCGCTCCCCACCGTCTGGCACAAACCGCTTGCCGATGTCGGCCGAGTTGTTGGTCACCAGAATGCAGGATCGACGACCATCATCGCCATCCTCGTCATTCAGTCGCGTCACAGCCTCCATCGTGGACCCCGAACCACCAAAGAAGTCGAGGACCACGGCGTCCTTCGGAGCGACTATCCGGAACCAACGCATGAGGACTTCATAAGGCTTGGGGTTCTTGAAGCGCTCGTTGCCAAGCAGATTCACGAGATGTTTCGTCGCGGAGTCTCGGTCAGCTGTGAACGTTGGGGCTGGGACACCCTCGCTGTCGTCGGTCAGGATCAGCTTTCGGTTGATGTTCGTCGTGTGATCCTTGCCCCACAAGACTTGACCGGCTGCATCCATCTCAGCCATAACGTCTCTGGAGACTCGCCACCCGAACTTCGGAGTCGGAATCGGCTCACCCGTGAGAGGGTGACGCACCTCGTACATGAGGTTTGGTCGATCGCCTCCGGGGCGGTCAAGCGGGCCGGCCCGATAGACATTACCCGTCAGCGTCGACCGTCCGGTACGACAACACCCCACCTGTGTATTCGCCCTTATGTTCACGCACCCACGTGCGCAACAGCGTCGTCGCTTCCTCGCCAGCCTGGGCCCGTGCCCGCCCACGCCCGGCAGCCGCCGCGTATGCTCGCCGGGCGACCCCCAGCAACTCCGCTGCACCGGGCTTCGGTTCCGTCCAACGCACACCAGCCCTGGTCAGGGCGTCTCGGTCGCGTCCGTAGAGCAACATGAAGTCGGTGCCACCGCCGGTAAAGCGACGATCGTTCTTGACGCGCCCCTGCCATGCAACGTCTGCCAAGAAGTTGGCGGGGCCCATCACCTGATCGAGGAGCATCCGAAGGTGGTGGTGTTCGTTGTCACCGATGGCAACGATGGCGATGCCGGTGTCCTTCAGGAGTTCGCGAGCAATGCGAAGGCGGCGTTCCATGAACCGCAGCCAGCGGGAATGGCGGTAGGCGTCGGTCTCGTCAACGTACCGGTCGTTGTAGGCGAAATCTTGGCTGCCGGTGTTGTACGGCGGGTCGATGTAGATCAGATCGACCTTTTCCCGATGCGTCGCGAGCAGCGCTTGCAGCGCATGAAAATTCTCACCTTCGATCAGCGCATGAACCGGCGCACTATCGGGACATGCATCCGCCTTGATCGTTTCGACGTGTTTGAGGACCGGGTAGACGGCGGTGGTGGCGTCATAGGGCACGTGCACAACGTGCGAAATTTCGCTTCGAGGCACGGACAGTTCGGCAAGAGCAAGATCACCGTTGCGCGGCTCCCACGGTTGCAGCCGGTACAGCGTTGTCCCCGTCGAGTTGTCGGTATCAACCAGCCCGTACAGCGATTGGTCGTCATCGATCATGTCGACAATCACACCGTTCGACAGCACCAGACCGCAGGTGTCGCGGTCCCCGCTGTCCTTCACGTTGACGTGGAGACGTTCGGCATTGTCCGGGGATTCGAAATCCCAGACCAGCCCAAAACCGTGGCGGCGGCGGCGATCAAGCTCCGCCAAAGCGATCTCTAAATGCCTAGATACCGGCCCCCCCGGCTCTGGCCGCCTCATGAAGCCCGACCAGAACTGGGCCTGCGACGCGCCGAGTCCTATCAGGCGGCGTCGCTGAAAATACGTCGGTGGTTGCCTGGGCAGTCGTGGACCAGCGCGCTTGCCTCAACGCGTCCCGTAGCATCGGGTCGGTGATCTTCGACAGGAGTTTCTCGAACTCGTCGGGCATTTCGTGCGATACGGGGTTTGAACCGTTCATCAAAAGCCACCCCGACGGCTCCGCCGCCATGCCAGGTCAGTCGACATCCACTACCCCATTCCGCACGCCCGCGCGCTCTCGCCGACAAAGTAGTCGATCTCGCGCGTTAGCGGATATCTCACATCTGTTCGAGCGACGGCAACCAGCCGGGTGGGGCCACGAGAGTGATTCCGTTTCTGGTGACGACCGGGTTTGGGAGGCGGTTGGCTCGCACGGCGGCAGGGCCTATCGCAAACGCGCCGGACGCCACCCGGTTCAATTCAGCCGAGCGTCGTTCGGGAGGAAATGCGACCAAGACACGTTTTTGGCGATGTCTTCGCAGGACCGACTCAATGGGTGGGGCGAGATCGCTATCACCCGACATAACGATCGCAACATCGAACGAGTCGTCCGCAGCATCCTCAAGCAGGCGGACCGCAATGTTCACGTCCGTCTTCTTCTCCTCACTCTTTCGGCGGACATTCCCGCACTGAAAGCATCTCACTTCCTTGGAAAGGAAGTGTCCGTAGTCGAGCTGGATCGAGCCTCGCGCTTCCAGCGCATCGATATAGGTTGACTGCCGCGACGATGCAGCCTGGTCGTTACCGACGCGCGTGGTGAAATAGCGCACAAGTACAAGTTCCTGGTCGGCAGCGAGTAACGACCGGCTCAGTTCGACAAGATCCAGCCAGCGAGACGTTCGTAGCTTCGCAGCCGTCAGCCCGTAGTACAGGTTGTAGCCATCGATGTAGACAATCACCCGCTTCTTCGCCATGAATTCGCCAGAATACTTGACTCCGTGTGAACCGATGCCGATAGTCTGACGGTACCCCGCCGGAGTGAGTAGCTCTGGCCCACGGCCCCGACCTAGGTCGGGGCCGTATTCTTTCAAGCGTGGCAGCGTCACGAGACGAGCCAGCCGAGTCGATTTGCCATGCAGCGAGGGACTCGGGACACGGGAAGTCCGTTCGTTACCGCCTTGACCATCGATAACCAGGGGATTTTACACAGCTTCCCAAGCTGAGAACGCGGGTTCGATTCCCGTCACCCGCTTCACGCACGTTTGGCCAAGGCCACCACCCATCTTTGACAGCTCGGCTCGTTGTGAAGTCCGCCGTGATAGCGAAGCTGACGAACTGGTTCTACTCTGCAAGCTCCGCGCGCCGAGCTTGCAGAGTATGCAACTGGAGAGGCTCCTGTCTCAGCCCGAGGGAAAGCGTTTGGAGTGCAAGCGTGACCTTTCCTCACCTTCGCCCGTCTTACGGTCGCTGGTCGCATTTGCCAATAGCGCCGGGGGGACAATGGTGGTCGGCGTAGACGATGACCGGTCCGTTCGCGGGCTCGTTGATCCATTGGGCGTCGAGCAGCGATTGGTGAACCTGATCAGTGACTCAATCGCCCCGAGGTTGGTTCCCGAGATCGATATCGTCCGATGGCGATCCACCAACGTGATCGTCGTCACGGTGCATCTGAGCCAGTCACGTCCGCATCGAATCATCGCCGACAATTCGGTCTATGTGCGGCTTGGTGCCTCCAACCGAAAGGCTGATCCGGAACTCGTCGAAGAAATGCGACGTTCTACGAGATTCGAATCATTCGACGAACTGCCATATCCATCCGAAACCCTTGAGTCGCTTGACTTCGACGCGATCCAGGCCGAATTCGCGCCGAAGCGTAAGGTTCGCCGAGCAGACCTGGCCGTGCTTGGGCTCTCGGTTCAGGATCAAGGACGAGCAGTGCCAACCATCGGTGGCTTGGTGCTGTTCGGCCGCGATCGTAGTGCCCTTCCCGATGCCACTATTCGATGCGCACGGTTTGAGGGAGTGACACGAACACGAATTCTCGACACCGCTGACCTCGGCGGCTCCTCGCTACCAGCAATCGTGCGCCACGCAATGGATTTCATCGACAAGCACTTCGCCAGACGCATCGTGATACGCGGACTCGCCAACGAACTTCAACGCCCTGTGCCGCTCAACGCTGTCCGCGAGGCACTCGTCAACGCGGTGGTGCACGCTGACTACAGCCAACGCGGCGGGCCCATCCGGGTGGCGTTGTTCGACGACCGTCTTGAGATCGAAAACCCTGGGCTACTACCGTTCGGTGTCGCGGTCGAGGACCTCACCAGCGGAATCTCGCGGATTCGGAACAAGGTCATCGCCCGAGTGTTCAAAGAACTCGGCTATACCGAGCAGTGGGGCAGCGGCATCGGCCGAATCCTCGATGAAGTTGCCGCAGCTGGCCTCGCTGCACCGAAGTTCGAAGAGGTCGGCGGGCGATTCCGAGTGACGTTCTTCTTGATCCGAGCGCAGCAACCAGCGCTCTCAACGGACCATCAGACCTTGCTCACGGCCCTACGAACATCTGGCACAACCGGGTTATCAACAGCCGACCTCACCCGTGCCGTCGGTAGGTCAGCACGAACGACTCGGAGCAGAATGACCGAACTCGTCGCCCTTGGTCTGGCCTACGAGATCGGATCAGGCCCGAATGATCCACACCGGCGTTACGTGGCCGCGGGCCAGTAATCTCGCGA
>JAYTVF010000342.1:0-4331 GCA_043744155.1 Acidimicrobiia bacterium
TCGGGCACTCTTACAAACGTGGACGACCCGGCGTAGCGAGGCATCGTGGTGGCATCGACGGGCTGGATGGGATCGTTCATAGTCATTTCCAAACTGCGAGGGGTGAGCCCAGCCGGTCGATGTCTACGGTGACGCCAAGGCCTGGTGTGGTCGGCGCCGAGCCACGGCCGTTGGCCGATCGAGGCTGGTAGTGCGCGATATGGTTGTCGGTCCAGTCGTTCATGAACGACACCGCGAAGAGGGCGTGCTCGGGTGTGCTTGCCCCCAGATGGCTGACGGCTGCGCTGGTGAGATCCCCGCCCCAGCTGTCTTCGATGGTGATTCGAAGACCCAACTCGACCGCGGTGTCTCGGATGAGTTTGGCGTTAGTGAGTCCGCCGACCCGATTGAGCTTGAGGTTGATGGCTTCCATGCCCCCAGCGGTCGATGCCTCGACCAGCGTGCCGAGATCGGTGATGACCTCATCGAGCACCATTGGCAGCGTGGTGTGCTGGCGAACAGCCAGACATTCCGAAAGTGTCGGGCACGGCTGCTCCATGAAGAAGCGCTCGCTGCCTTCGAGCAACCGAGCCGCCACAATGGCGTCTTGGCGTCGCCAGCCGCCATTGGCGTCACCGAGAACGAGATCCTGGTCGTCGGTTGCGGCCAGTACGGCCATGGTTCGTCGGGCGTCCTCCCTCGGGTCGCCTCCAAGTTTGAGCTGAAAACGGTGAATACCCTGCGACCGTTGATCGAGGGTGAACTCGACCATCGCTTCGGCTGGCCCCAGTGGCACCGCTTTATACATCCGCATCTCGTCTTGGATGCGACCACCGAGTAGATCCACGACCGGCCGTCCGACTGCCTTGCCGAAGATATCCCAGCAGGCGATGTCAATCGGGCTTTTCGCGTAGTTGTGCCCCATGAGGGCGCCGGTCATGCGTCGATGAACGTCGCGCAGGTTGGTCGGATCGGCCCCGATCACGGCAGGGGCCAACTCGTGCAGCGCGGCCAACGCGCCGCCAGCGTGCGCAGCCAAATAGGTCGTGCCGAGTGGGCAGGTCTCGGCCCAGCCGTCGATGCCCTGGTCGGTGCGCACACGCACCACGGTGCTTGTGAGCGTATTGACGATACGGCCCCCCGACATCACGTAGGTGCCGTACCTGTAGCCCAGTTCGTAACCGTAGGCCTCGACCGCAACAATCTTCATGGGCCGTACGGTATCGCGACCCCGACCCGCCCGTGGCCGTCGGGTTGCCCATGCCGGCCTCGTCGGTGATCTGATTCCGCTCGCCAAACCCAGGTCGGCTGGGTTGAGCGGTTCATCATTCGCCACGTTCTGAAAGACTCGGAACAGCGGACAATCCGCGAGATGACCGGGGAGTCAACAGACGTGGGATTGCTATTCGGCGGGCTGGCAGCGATTTTCATTGGATCATCCGATTTCTTCGCGGCGCGGGCCGGTCGGCACGCCCCGTCGGTGACGGTGGTGCGAACCGCCATGCTTACCGCTGGCGTTCTCACACCGATCCTCTTCCTGGTCATCCCCTCACACGTCATTGCGCGGCACCTCTTGATCGCCGCCCTGTCGGGTTTCATGATGGCGGGTGGGCTGTCCCTGCTCTACCAGGGATATCGGGTCGCTCCGATCGGTGTCGTCGCCCCAACCGCCTCGGTCGTGCTCGCTTTGGTGCCGGTGGTCTACGACTTCGCCACCGGCACCAAACTCAGGTCGATGGCGTTGCTCGGCATGGCACTTGGACTGGTGGCCCTAGGAGCCACGTCATATGTTCGTGGCGGAAAGGGCAGTACCGGTCTCGGCTTCCTGCTCGGTTCGTCTTCGGGCGTCTTTTTCGGTCTCGGCTTCACCTTGCTCTCCCGAACGAAAGGCTCCGGTCTGACGCCTGTCGTCGCGCAGCGATGGGCGGCGTTCGCCATCCTGACCCTCTTCCTGCCGTTCGACAAGGGACCGATGTTGACCCTGCGAACACCAAGTCGTTGGACGGGGATTGTGTGCGGTGCGTTCGCAGGTGCCGGCATGGCCTGCCTGCAACTCGGGTTCAAGTTCGCTTCAGCCGGTCTTGTGTCGGTGGCGTCGTCGCAGTTTGCTACCGTCGCCGTGCTGCTGGCGGTGATCTTCAACGGGGAGCGCCTGCGCTGGTGGCAGGGGGCCGGGGTGAGCCTGACGGCAGTGGCAGTGGCCCTGATGGCGATGGGCTGACGGGCTGACGGGCTGACGGGCTGACGGGCTGACGGGCTGAACAGCGGCAGCTAGATCGAGGCGCGTCATTGCATCGGATACGCCAGCCGAGCACATTATCGGCGGTCTCATTGCATCGGGCGGCCCATATGCGGCGGATGCTCTGTTGGATACGTTGGCTCGATGTCGAAACTGCTGCGCCTTGCTGCCGCCCTCGCTTTCGGTGCAGTCGCACTTATGGTCTCGGCCGTTCCTTCCGCGGCCGCAGTCAGCACCGGCGGCCGAGTAAAGCTGATAACTCCGCAGCGCATCGTGGACACGCGCGCCCTCGGGGGCAAGATCCTGACGTGGAATTTGCCGGTCGGTCTGCTGTTGGTTGGATTGTCGGAGCCGGACGGTGTCGCGGTGGTTGACGTTCGGCCGTGCAATGCGACCAGCGACCCGGATCCGTCGAGAATCTTGGCCGTTGTGTTACCCGGCCATTCGGTTCGTCGATCCGTCGTAGTGGGTGAGCCCGGTACATGCATCGTTTCGTCGGAGGCCGCGCACCTCCAAGTAGATGTCTACGGCTCAATCGACGCCACGCCTTCGGCCTCAGGGCTGCAATTCGTTCCCGAGGCGCGGCCTCTATCCGACGCAATCATGACGTCGACGGCATCATCGGTGGTGCAGCTCGCAACGGTGCCGAGCGGTGCATCGGGTGTTGTCCTCCAGCTCACGGGACGATCGGCCTCACCGGGTTTCGTCGTGCCCTGCTTCGGCTTGTTGAGTTTGTTCACGCTGGATCCCTGGCCTGCAGGTATTTTGCCGGAGTCGGCAACGATGGCCGTTCTTCCGCTCGACCCACATGCGACGTCGGTGTGCCTTGCGTCTTCTGAGTCGACCGATGTGAAGGTCTCGCTGGTGGGTTGGTTGAGTTCGAACGGTCCGGACCCGACGCGTTTGCCGCCGTTTCTACAGGTCGCAACATCGGCGGTGCGCGCCCCGGGGTTCCAGGCGGTGCCACCGGTGCGGGTGCTCGACACGCGCGCCAGCATCGGCAGCCCGGTTGCCGGACCGCTGGGTGCGGGACAGACCCTTGTGCTCGATTTGTCCGACCATCTCACCGACTATTCGACCGCAGTCGTTTTGAACGTGACGGCAACCGGTCCAAGCGCAGCTGGATTCCTTACCGTGTATCCCTGCGATGAGCCGCTTCCGACGGCGTCGCACCTGAACTACGTCGGGGGTCAGACCGTACCGAACCTGGTGACGGTGCCGATCGCCGGCGATGGAACTATCTGCATCTTCACCCAATCGACAACCCAGGTGATCGCTGACCTCGCAGGTACCTACGAATATGGCGGTGGCGAGGCGACTCACCCGATCGCCCCCACTCGCATCATGGACAGCCGCATCGGAACCGGCATCGCGGCGGGGAAGATCTCGGGTGGAACACCAACCAACCTGCTGGTGGCCGGTCCCGGTCGCGCAGTGCCTGCCGGGGCGTCGGCCGTCACGATGAACGTTACGGTGAACGATGCCGACGGTGGTGGGTTCGTCACCGTGTACCCGTGCGGCACCGAACCGCCCGTGGTGTCCAACCTGAATTATGTGGCAGGCGAGACGGTGCCAAACCTCGTCACGGTAAAACTGTCCACTGACGGCTCGGTTTGCTTCTTGTCGGTGGCTGCGACTCACCTGCTCGTCGATGTAGCCTCCTGGTTCGGGGCGGGTAACGAAGGCTTCCAATCGTTGACGCCTCGTCGCGTTCTGGACACTCGCGCCGCAATCGGTGTCTCCACCAGCAGTCGCCTCGAACCGGGCGGAGTCATCGTGTTGCCAATCTCCAGTGTGCTGCCGGGGCCTGGTACCGCTGCGCTGTTGAACATCACCGTGACCGGCCCCGATAGCAGTGGATTCGTGACGGCCTACCCCTGCGATCAGGAACGGCCGACAACGTCGAACTTGAACTATGTCGCGGGCAAAACTGTGCCAAACCTGGTGAGCGTGAAGATGTCCGAAGCGGGCACGGTGTGCTTGTTCAGCCAATCACGAAGCCACCTCATCGCGGACCTGGCCGGCTATGTCACGCAGAGCCCGGACCCGTGGTTCACCAACGTCGCCTCAAGCTGATCAGGTGAGCGCGAGTTCGCCGCAGAGGTCATCGAGC
>JAYTVF010000343.1:0-4299 GCA_043744155.1 Acidimicrobiia bacterium
GGTTCAAGCACCCGATTGCTCATCTCCGAAAGCTTGACGACCGCCCGCACCAGGTCGCTCAACTCGCTCGTCGCCAGGTCTCGGGGTACGTCAGGTTCTGCCTGATCCATTCGGGCAGCTTACGCAAATCCGCGCCAGGTCGTGAGGTGCGTCAGGTTCTGCCTGATTCGTTCGGGCAGCTTACGCAAATCCGCGTGAGGTCGTGAGGTGCGTCAGGTTCTGCCTGATCCATTCGGGCTGGATACGCAGATGCACTCTCGAACCTGGACAGCGTGGCGTCGGCGGCGAGGCGGGCGTCGGCCGTGGTCGGCTCGGGGCTGAAGGCGGCGCGATCGAGTGTGACCAAGGCGGCGTCCCAGTCGTTGCCGGAAAATCCGAGGGATGACGCGAACGACCGCGCCGTCTGTCCGGGTTCACGGGCGCGGCCGACCTTGTGGCCGATGCGATCGAGACGGTCGTTCCATCGCTCCGGCCAGTTGCGGGCTGCCAGCCGGCGTCGCCAACGCAGCAGATGCGCGGTCCCAATGAACAGCCCGGCCAGCGCCCCGAGCCCGGCCGCCCACACTGCGAGGCGGCCGGCCAGAGCAAAAAGCGGCGCAAGATGTGTGGATAGGAATCGGCTAACGCCCTGACGCGCCAAAGGCACCTCGCTATCCTCCGCAAAAGGCACGTTGGCGGTCGGGTCGAAGGTGAGCCAGCCGTGACCCGCGAAGTACACCTCTGTCCAGGCGTGGGCGTCGCTGGCTTTCACCTCGTACAGGCCGGTGAACGGATTTCGCTCGCCCGACGCGTACCCAACGCCGAGGCGTGCCGGTACGCCCAGGGTGCGCAGCATGACCACGAGCGCACTGGCAATCTGCTCGCAAAACCCGACGCGCTGGTCGAACAGGAAGGTGTCGACGGCGTCGGCACCGGCCGGCAACGGGGGTGTATCGATCGAGTAGGTGGTGTGGTCACCCATCCACGCTTCGAGCGCTCGCACCTTTTCGTACAGCGATGGCGCCGATGCCGTGACCGATGCGGCCAATGTCGAGATGCGGCTTGGAAGCGTATCGGGAAGCTGGGTGTAGGCAGCCTGAGCCGTCTTGCCCAATCCCACGGCCGCTGAAGTGGGGGAAAACGTGCGGCTGGTGAGCGTGGCCACGCTCGCCACGGGCCGTTTGCTGATCACGGTATAGACCGCGCCCTTTTCCAGCTTGACCCCGGCTCGGATCGTTCCGTCAGCACGTACCAGCACGCTACGGTCGGGGAAGTACAGCTTCGACGCAACGGTTGCGCCAAACACAAGGTTGGGTCCGGGCTTGTCGACGTACACGGTCTGCACGAACTCTTCGGCGGTTTCGTCGATCACGGCGCCTTCGAATTCGGGTAGGTCGATCACTCCGTCTCCGCTGACGAGCCGGGTCTTGTCACCGCTGGCTTGCCACCGCCTGCCATCCCACAGATCGAAGCTCTGACCCCTCCAGAACCCGGGCTTGCTGGCCCTCACCCGCATGACGACGGTGTTGTCGGGTCGGCCGCGGGCCGCGGTATCGAGCTCCTTGGAGAATCCAACAAAGCCAAAGCTTGCACGTGGTCTATCTCCGCCGTTGCCTTGGGCTTGCGTCTCATCGGTGCCCCCGAGTGATGGGTTCACGAGCCCGCCACCTGGGATCCGGTCGATGGAAGGCAGGTTCGCCGGAAACGTAAACGCCCTCGCAGTACCCGATGCGGGGAGCACAAGAAAGACCGATGCAGCCAAAACGCCGGCAGCCACCGCCGAGCGAGTGACAGCACCCAAATGGTCGGCCAAGCCCGCATTGCCCAAACGACGCGGTCGTCGCTGACCCGACGTGGGCGTCCCCACCGTCGAGGCTTTCGGCCCGGGTATCTGAGCGAGTTCGCTGCGGTGCATCAGGTGGAGCGCAACGCAGGCGACCAGCCCCCACAGGCCCAGGCTGATGGCGAACCCGCCCGAGATCGAGAGTACGCCGCCCACGCCGATCAACACCGCCGACGCGGTCAACGAGAACCGCAGGTCTCGACGGGCCGGTACGTCGAAGGAGTGCAGCAACTGGGTCCAAAGGAACAGTTCGGCGAGGGGCCGTTGGGCTGCAGCGGCGTTCTGCCCGATCCCCTGTAGCTGCCCGACGAAGTGAGCTGAGGCACCCAACATGCCCAGAGCCAGCAGCAACTTTACGATGAAACCGGGCCGGTTGCGGGCGGCGTACGAGAAGGCGAAGGCGACGATGAGACCGATTGGCACGACAACCCTGGCCCACGGCGCGGCCACCTGCTGGGACAACGTGGCGTTGGCTGCGATCAGCACTGCCACCAGGGTCACGGACCGAACCGGGATGGACGACTCGGGCACTCCTTTGGCATTGGCTGATTTGATGGAACGCCCAAGTGACCTGATACTCATGGTGCTTGCCCTAGATCGGCCCGGACCGGTCCAGCAATGGCGTAAGCCAGTCGACGGCTGACATCGAGTGTCGAGGTGACCGCAGCAGTATGTGGGCCACTGACCTCGGCCGTGGCCAGAACCACGGGCACGCCACGGGCCAGCGCCGCGATGGCTAGACCCGCTGCGCGTGACGCAGTCGGCTCCACCGCGTCGGCGGGACCGGTCAGGTCTACCACGATGATGACCGGCGCAACAGTGGCACCGTCAGTCTCACGCACCATCATTTCGCCGGTACGGGCGGTGGCAGGCCAGTGCAGGCTGCGGATGCTGTCGCCCGGCCGATAGTTGCGAATGCCTCGAAAATCTTGATCGCCTGCGGATACCGATGATGTGACCTCAGATGGATGCATTACGGCGGGAAACGGCCCGATCACCAAGGGTTGGGGGAGCGCGAGGCATTGCACGCGTGACCACTCGATCATGCCGAGCGGCCAACTCGACTGAAGGCGCACGGTTAGTTCGGTGGTGACGCCACGTTGGGTGGGATGGGTCGTGAAGTTGCCGGATTCTGCCCGAAACAGCCCGGTGGCCAGCTCGGGAATCTCGGCGAGGATACCCACGGTCCCTTCGACTTCCATGGGCATGGCGAGCGAGACGGTGGCATCCGTCGGCGGCGTGACCCGGATGTGAGCCCGGCCGAGATGCCACATGGGCAGAAAGGATCCGGCCAAGAGTCCACCGAGTAGGCAGGCGACGAGCACGGTGGCCCACCCGCTGCCGCTCGTTCGGCTGACGCCGAAGAACGCGGTCGCTAGGGCTCCGGTAACGAGCGCAGGCGCTTTCACCCGGCACGGGCGCAGCATGGTCAGCCTCTCGGCACAGCAACGGCGGTCAAGACCTCGCGAACGACGGCCCTGGCGCCGACCAAATCTGCGCCGTGACGCAGAATCAGGCGGTGGGCCAACACGTGGGGCGCCACCGCCTGCACGTCGTCGGGGGTCACGAAATAGCGGCCGTGCAATCCGGCTGAGGCTCTTGCGGCCTGCAACAACATCTGGCTCCCGCGCGGGCTCTGACCGAGCCGAACGTTGGCGTGTGCGCGTGTGGCCGCACCGATGGCAATCACATAATCGGCCACACTGTCGACGACCTGTATGGCGCCGACGGCTTCCTGAGCGGCGTGTAGCTTTTCGATATCCACCACGGGTCGCAGATCGTGCAATTGTCGAGCGCCGCCCCGCCCCAACAACAGGTCGCGTTCAGCAGCCGCAGCCGGATGGCCCAGTTCGACGATCATGGCGAACCGATCGCGTTGGCCCTCCACCAGCGGAAAGGTGCCGGCATGGTCAAAGGGGTTCTGTGTTGCGACGACGAAGAACGGATCGGGAAGCGGATATGTCTTGCCGTCGACGGTGATCTGGCGTTCCGCCATGGCCTCGAGCAGCGCAGACTGGGTGCGCGCCGTGGCGCGATTCAGCTCGTCAAGCAGCACGACATTGCCGAACAGTGGGCCGGGTCGAAACGCCCATGTGCCGGTCTTGGGCTCGAAAACCGACACACCGGTGAGCTCGGAGGGAAGGAGATCGGCGGTGCCCTGCACACGGCTGAAGACACCGCCGATCGATCGGGCGAGCGCCTTGGCCAGGGTGGTCTTGCCCTGTCCGGGAAGGTCCTCGAGCAGCAGGTGTCCACCGGAAAGCAGAGCCAGAACCGCCAGTCGTACGGCGTCGGGAGTGCCGCGCATGATGCGTTCGACATTACCGATGAGTGCATTGCCGACCTCGGCGACGAGCGAGGTAGAGCGGTCAGTGGTCAACACCTTTTGAGCATCGGCCGGGTCGCTCGATTGCTGAACCCGTCGAGGCTGACTTGAACGACCGTTGACACTTCAAGAGCAAACATCGCTCGTAAGC
>JAYTVF010000344.1:0-4273 GCA_043744155.1 Acidimicrobiia bacterium
CTTGAGTAGCGCGAGGTGAGAGGCCATACCGAGGCAAAGGCTACCCTGAGCCCCCAGGTTTGCCATGGAGGCCGCCATTAGACTCCCCGAGGCCTCCGTCGCCTCCGGGATCGACGTCCAGTCCGGAAGTGTCAGTTGTCGTTGTCGAGGCGCCGATGGCCGGCCCGGTAGGTGGCGCCTGGGCCGGTGCGGCCCGGGCTTTCGTGGGCCCGCAGTGCGCTGATCCTCAGTAGATCGGTTCTCCTGCAAACGGTGGCCAGTACTGCGATCTAGAGTGAATCTGAACATTCGCTGCGCAGCAAACGTGGCGGCACAACGGTTTTTCCGCCGTCGCTGGCAGCCGAACTTTTCGGCATCGCTCATGCGTCGGTCAACTGAGTTTCGTCGTCCGGGAGAGGCAAGAGACACAATGATGTTGAGCGAACGAACGTCTCGAATCGGTGCAACAACGATCAACGTCGAGTTCCCATGCGGGTTGTGATCGCAGACGACGAGACCCTGCTTCGGAACGGCCTCGAATTACTGCTTCGCAATGCCGGATTCGACGTGGTCGGGGCCGCAGCGGATGCCGATGAGTTGCTTCAGTTGACCGATGAGCATCGACCACAAGTGGTCGTCACAGACATCCACATGCCGCCCGACCGCCAGAACGCCGGCCTGGTCGCTGCGCAAAAGATCCGGGTCGAGTACCCCGGCACCGGGGTACTCGTGGTCTCACAGCACGTCCAGCGGAGCGACGCAATGCAATTGCTCGGCGACAGCCTGACGGGTGTCGGCTACCTGCTCAAACATCGGATCGCGTGTGTCGGGGACTTCTACGACAGCGTACGGCGGGTCGGGGAGGGCGGAACCGCGCTCGACCCCGAGGTCATCGCCGCAATGCTCGACAAGACCACACGGACGTCGACCTCGCGCAGTCTCACCGCACGCCAACGTGAGGTGCTCGTGCTGGTCGCTCAAGGCCGCAGCAATGCGGCAATCGCAGCCCGCCTGCACGTATCGGAGAAGGCCATCGTCCAGCACATCTCGCGGATCTATGACTCCCTCGGGCTCCACCTGCACGATGAGGACCACCGCCGTGTGCTCGCCGTCCTCCGCTACCTCGCCGCATAAGCGCATCCCGTTGCTGGTTGGGTCAGGACAGGGGCTAACACGTATGTCTTGCTCGTACTGGTGCCACTGCATGCGGCGAGTACCACGATTTGATCTTGCCCCGGCTTCTTGGAGTTGATCGAATCATCTGGCCGTCCGTCCGCTCGACTCCTCTGGCGGCGGGCGTCTGCGGAGCCTGCGGACCACAAGGTAGATCCCGAGGGTCACCGCACACGCGGCGGCCAGGTAGGTGCTGTAGCGGCCGATTTTGTCGGCCAGTTCTTGCCAGTTCGCTCCGAGTTTGTACCCGCCCACCGCGCACACGGTCGCCCAACTGATCGCGCCCCAGATGTCCCATTTCAGGAACTCCTTGTACGTCATTTCCGACATACCGGCCGCCGCAGGCATGAGCGCGCGCAGAAAGCCGATCCAGCGACCGATCAGAATGACCCGGCCCTTGTGTCGACGTACCAGGTCCTGCGCCCGATCCCAGTTCGACACCCCGAGCTTGCGGCCGAGCCAGCTTTGCTGAAGCCTCGGTCCGAAATGGTCTCCGATGCGAAAGCCGACGGCGTCACCGAGTATGGCGGCGACGCACGCCACAACCACCAGTACGTAGATGTTCAGGGAACCAGCGCCGGCCGCAGCGCCCGTGACGAAGAGGCCAATTTCGCCGGGGATGAGGAAGAACAGCGTGCCGGTCTCCGCGAACGTGAGCACGAAGGCCACGACATACAACCAAGGCCCGGTGAATCGGTCGATAAAGCGGACGACGGCGCCCGATCCGGTAGCTGCGAACACGATCGTCAGCGTGGCACACCTGTGCCTCTAGGCCAAAGGAACCCAACCAGGGTGTTTCGCTCAGGGTGTAGAACCGAACTCGCAGAGAGGCATATAGGGTGCCTTTGTGGACCCGTCCGCGACCAGCATCCGGCCCTTTCGGGGCGACCGATGAACTTGAGTACCGACCGATTGGTACTCAAGCGTCGCATGCTGTGGCACCTCCCGCGGCTGGTCGACCACTACCGAGACCCTCGCACCCTGACCCACATGGGCGGCACCGTGGGACTGGTCGTGGCCTACCGTCGACTTGTGCAGGGATGCTTCGGCGGCCGTCACTGGACCATCTTCTTGCGGGGAAGCCGGACGCCCGTTGGTACAGTCGGCTTCTGGTCGTGGGAGGACGGGCGCCCTGAGCTGGTGTATTGGCTTGCACCCGATCAGTGGGGCGCTGGACTCGCCACCGAAGCCATAGCCGCCGCACTTGATGCCGAGCCGCGACGGGCCGTCGTGGCCATGTCCCGCGTGGCCAATCTCGGCTCATGCCTGGTATTGGAAAAGTTGGGCTTTGTTCCCGAGGGGAACCTGCACCGGCATCGGGCCGAGCAGCGCCTGTACCGCCTCGACGGCTCACATACCTGACGCGCTCTGCAGCTCACGAAGGTAGGTCGGGATCTCGTTGGGCTGTACAACGGCGCCGCGGATCAGGTCGTCGAAATGGCTGCTTAGTGAGCGTATGTGCTCGGTGGAAGTCAGCACGAGATACATCTGTCCGAGATAGAGCGCCACTCGTTTGGGGCCGAAAATGGTGATCGGCGCGGCATAGCGCTGGAGCCCGTCGAACAAGAACCAACGGAACGCGGGATACAACTCCTCAGTCAAGGCAATCATCTGTTCAAGTTGCGCGCGTCGCACCTTGGTCGGCAGGCCGCGCCAGATGCCCTCACCGCGGGCGAAGGCCTCGAGTGATTGGCGGCTTGAGCAACATTCCATCTCGGTATCGGGTTGTCGGGTCCAGGCTAGGCGAGCAGCGATGGTCTCGATGCGCTGTTCGGAATGCACGGTGGCGAAGTGTCCGACCTCGTGGCGAATGACATCAGCAGTCTTGACCAGATCGGGCAATGTTGAGGGGACGTGGCGTACCCGATACCCAACCGCCTCGGCGAACCATACGACCAACCGCTCGTCGTCGGGCGCTAACCCTTTCGGCGTCAATGTCAGCTCCTGGCGCAGCACCTCGGCTTGCAGCGGACCCTGCTGGCTGATGCCGAGCAGCCAATCGATAGAGGCTTGGCGGCTCTGTGCAATAGCGGTAATCGTCTCCAGTCGCGGCAGGCGTCGGTTAGTGGACGACAGCAGTTGCGACAGGGTCGATCGGTCGATATGGGCCGCGTCCGCGAACTGTTGCCGACTCAGCCCGGAGTCCGCGATGACGCTGGCAAGACGCTTTCGGAAGTCGGTGAGGAACTCGGCTCGCTCAATCACGTGCTGTGTTCGCTCCAGTTGGTGTGCATCCACATCATCCATGGTGTACGCGTGCTTGATATCACGCATCCGTGCGCAAGAGGGGCTTGTCGCACCACAGCGGATATTGAATCATAAACGTTGGTGAGAACGGCGCGCTGGCCCACATACCTTGTTGCCCTCGCCATTTTCGCCAGTTGGTTCGCTCTGGTATTCGGTCATCGGCATGTGCCGACCGTGGGTGTGCTGATCGGTCTCGCCGTATTGGGCGCCTGGTACGGGTCGCTGCAACATGAGGTGATTCACGGCCATGTGCCCGTAGCCCTGGGACGGGTACCGCTGGGGCTGGTGTTGCCATTTACCCGTTATCGCCAAACCCACCTCGACCACCATCGCAACGAGCACCTCACCGACCCTGTGCTTGACCCGGAAAGCTTCTATGTCACGCCTACCGAATGGGCTGAATCGTCCCGTGCCCAACGGTGGTTGATTATCGTCCTGCGTACACTTTGCGGTCGAATGCTGCTGGGGCCGTTGCTGTTTCCGGCTCGCTTTGTGGTGTCCGACGTCAGGTCGGCCCGCCGGAACGGAGCCACTAGGGTCTGGCTCGTTCACGTCGTGGCGGCCGCTGCCGTCGCACTCGTGGTGCGCATGGCAGGGCTTCCCCTTTGGATCTACCTTGCTGGCTTCGTCTACGGCGGCAGTTGCCTCACCCTGCTTCGCAGCTTTGTCGAACATCGTGACGTGGCCGACGGTACGAAGTGTGCCATGGTCGACACCAATTGGGCACTCTCGCTGCTCTTCTTGAACAACAACCTCCACGCCACACATCACGCCGCACCTTCGGCACCCTGGTTCGCGTTGCGCCGGCTCAGCGTCGAACTTGGCGCAGTCGCCCAGGCCCAGGGTGGGGCCGGTTTCTACCCTGGATATCGTC
>JAYTVF010000345.1:0-15418 GCA_043744155.1 Acidimicrobiia bacterium
GGTCGGCTCGATTCGACTCCCCGCCTTACATCGTTTCCGGCTGCACCCAAATGCACCGGCGTTACATCCACCAGCACTTTGCCGCCTACGCAGGTGCGCCCGAGCGCCGGAAATGACGCGACCACCATCCCCGGCCGGCCGGTCGCCAGAGCCAACGCGACGGCCTCGGCAGCCCAGTTGCCGCGCAATGTGGAATCCATCTTCAGAACAAATAGCCGGCTCGCCCACGCCGCGGCCAAACTGGTGACGACGACGCCAGCATCCTCGGCCGAGTCGTGTCTCGTTTGGATATCGACGACGTGCATCCCTACACCCACAGGGCCAGGCGATCCGACGAGCACGGTCACTGGGCCGATCAGATCTGCACACATCCCCGCCGTTTCGAGGGCGCCGGTGCGGTCATCGGCAAGCACCACGATCTCTGGAGACGGGACAAATCGAGCCATTGCGTCTGCCATCATGACGCAGGACATCGAGGATGAGGGCAACGTGGACAACCTGGTCGGGGGATGGCCGGGGTACTGGCCGGGGCAGCGTCGGGCATCGGGCTCGGGCCGCAAACCCTCCCGTGGGCAAACGGGCTGACCCTCAGCGCCTATCCGATGCGAAAAGCCCCAGCCCATCCGAGGCCGTCTGTCGTCGTTGACGCTGGCCAATATTCGCATCCGACAAAGCCCCGGTATCCCATGCGAATGACGTGGGCGAGACCAATCATCGTGGCCTCGTCTGGCTCATGTCGGCTCGGGCAAGACGAGATTTGCACATGGGCGGGAAGTTGACTCAGCCCGGCCAGCGTCTCGGCAATACTCTCGCCCGCCCGAGCCGAGTGATAGAGGTCGTATTGCAGCCCAATCCCGGGCACAGCGGCCATCACTGATTGTGCATCGGTGGTCGATTGCAGGTGGTATCCGGGCAGGTCGACCTGGTTCAGCACCTCGATCACGACATGAGCGCCGACAGGTGCCAGCAATTGTGCGGCCAGAGCCAAGTTGTCCAGATAGCAGGCTCGGTCTCCACCGACACCGGCCAGCACGTGCACCAGCGGGCATGCAAGTGCCGATGCGTAGTCGGCGGCCATCTTGATGCTGTCGGCAAACTCGGCGCGGCGGTCGGCCAACGCGGCGATGCCGGGTTCGCCATGAACGCCTCTCGGCGCATTAAGCAGCACCAGCGGCAAGCCCGTCGGCGTTATGAGCGCCTGCCAAGCCGCGGCCGAATGATCGTAGGGAAACTGCACCTCTAGCGCTTCGAACCCGCACGCTGCAGCAGCCCTCGCTCTGGCCTCAAAGGGAAGTTCTTGGAACAGCGTGTTGAGGTTGGCAGCGAGTCGCACCGTGGAGATCAACGGCACCGAGGCGGCAGTCATGTCTGCAACGCAAGCACGTGATCAGCGAGCCAGGTGAGATCGTCACGCCAACTGGCGTCGGGGCCCGAGGTGATCGGCCGGACGACGAATTTGGTCAAGCCACCGTCGATATGGGCCCGAACGAGGTCCGTGAGAGCCGGGCCGCCGACCGGCAAAACTTGGCTGATATCACCGTCGGCTCGACGCCCCTTGAGCGCCGTGACAACGCTGCTTGCGGGCTCGGAACGGCTGTAAGGAATGCTGATGCCGAAATGGTCATCGTCGATGGTTCGACCGACGGCGGCAGCCCGCGCCTCGATGACGAGACGGCCGTTGGCTGCCTCTGATGGGGTGGCTGCCGCGGTCAACCAACCGTCGGCAAGCCGGGCCACTCGGTCGAGAGCGAGCGGGCCGATTCCTCCCAGCCAGATCTCCAGCGGTGACTGTAGCGGCCGCGGTACCACCTGTACTTCGTCGAACGACCAGGGGCCGAAGGTATCGGTGACGGCCTCGCCACTCCACCAATTCCGCATGAGGCCGATGATGCGGTCGATGTCTTTGCCACGATCACCCGTGGCGTAGCCAAGCGCCGCACGCTCGGGCGCTTGCCCGAGACCGGGAACGAAAGTGAGCAGTAGGCGCCCGCCCGACAACCGGTCCAGGTGGGCCAGTTGTTTGGCCACCCAGAGCGGATTTCTGCCGAGCGGAACCACGTTCATGCCGAGCTTCAATTTTGTGGTGCGCGCCGCAGCGTAGGCCAGGCTCACCAACGGATCACCCATCGGGCCAAGGGGCACGTCGGACAACCAGATCGTGTCGAAACCGAGCTGTTCACACGCGTGCAGGTAATCGTCGAACTGATCCTCAGCAAGGGCCGAGGCCGACGGCGTGACGGCAAATCGAACTTTCACGTGTTCGCCTCCGACCTCGCGACCCGCACGTCAAGGCCCGCATAGGCGCCCGACGGGTCGGGCTTTTCCACAATCGGCTCGTCGACATCGTCGAACTCCAGGCGCAGGGCCCGACTCATGATGGCGTGCATGGCATAGGTCGAGGTGATGTAGGTGAATTCAAGGATCTCTTCGTCACTCAGAAGGGCCTGCATGGCGGTGAACAGCGCGTCAGGTACTCGCCCGTGCTGTAAGACCAGGCAGTCGGTGTAGGCCAAGACGATGCGCTCTTGCGGCGTCCAGCAGTCACAAATCGACCAGTTAGGGACGGCTGCCACCTGTTCGTCGGTGAACCCGGCATCGCGCATGGCCTTGCAATGCTGGCTGAAGACGAACTGGCTTCCAACGGTGTATCCGGCTCGCGTCTGACCGAGCTCCCTCAGACGAGGGGCGAGGCGGCGTTCAGGCGAGCGGTAGAACTGAAATCCGGCCACCGAATGATCGAAGGCCTCTGGGACGAGAGCAAACACCGTCCACCAGTCGCCGGGGGTACCTGACGCCGTCCCAGGTTGTGCGATCGGGTCTCGGTCACCGAAAAGCATGCGGTACATCGACTGAGCGAGGGGATGAGCTTGCTCCCGAGGTACCTGGCGAAGCCGGGGCACCGCTAGCCCTCCCGCGAATTCGCGTCGTCGTGACGACTCGCATGGGCTCGACCGTGCACCACGCCCGGCGAGCCGATCTCGCGTGGATCGATCGCAGCCAATCGGGACGCTTCGGCCGCGTCGGCCGTAAAACCGGGAGTATCCCGGCAGAGCTCGACCATGACGCCGTTGGGATCCACGAAATAGAGCGAATGGCACCAGCCGTGATCCTGTTCCATAATCGGCTTGATGCCCTCGGCCGCCATTCGAGCGCGGACCTCTTCCTGCTTCTCAAGGGTGGCTCGCATCGCAGTGTGATTTACCCAGATCGGCAGACCGACACTCTCGGAGACATCCGTCGCGTAGTCGGGCTTCTCCCCCACCTGGTGGATCTCAAAGAAGGCCAGCGACTCGCCGTCTCCGACGTCATAGAAGATGTGCCGCATCCATGACGTGCCAAAGACCTGCACCTCGGTGTGCACCAGCGGGAAGCCCATCAGATCCTCATAGAAGTGCGACGTGGCGGCCACATCCCTCGTTGCGTACACCACATGATGAAATCCCATGAGAACCCCCCGGCTTGACGACGTCGCGAACGGTACTGCCCGACGACAAAGGTATCTCGAACCGCCCTCTGCGAGCCGAACATCTCACGCCGTTTGGCACCAGCTGCACTGAATGTAGTGCTGGCCGGTTGAGGTTCCTGAGACCGGCTGGCCGGACTCGTCATCTACCTGGAGCCTTGTGTCGAAGGGGGGACTTGAACCCCCACGGGATTTCTCCCACTAGCACCTCAAGCTAGCGCGTATGCCTATTCCGCCACTTCGACGTGGACTGTTTGTTGCGGGTGAGAGCTTACCTGCGCACGACCTCAGTCAAGCAAGAGGCCGAGCGACACGCAGGTGAAAATCCACACCAGCGCGAAGATGGTCGTGATGCGGTTGAGGTTGCGTTCAGCCGCCGTCGAACCCATGCCGGCACCGCCGCCACCACCGAACATGTCGGACAAACCACCGCCACGACCGGAGTGCAGGAGGATCCCACCGATCATGCCAACGAGCGAGGCCATGTTGATGACGGCCACCAGGATCTTTACGACGTTACGCACGGGTATCAACTCTATCAGTAACCGGCTCTACCGGGTGGTAACGATGACTCATACGACAGCGACCACCGTCGGGAAGTGGCACGCTACCTCATGTCCTAGGCCCGGGTCCGCCAGAATCGGCTCCGTCTGCGCGCAGATATCCTGGGCGATGGGACATCGCGTGCGGAATCGGCAGCCCGACGGCGGGTTGGCCGGGCTGGGCACATCGCCTTCCAGAATGATGCGCCGACGCGCCCGCTCGGCCCGCGGGTCGGGCAGCGGCACGGCCGACAAAAGGGCCTGCGTGTACGGGTGAGCCGGTCGCATATATAAAGAGTCAGCGTCGGCAATCTCAACGATCTTGCCCAAGTACATCACTGCAACTCGGTCCGAAATGTGGCGAACAACGCCGAGGTCGTGAGCAATGAACACGAAAGCCAAACCGAGGTCATCCTGCAGATCCTCGAGAAGGTTGACGACACCAGCCTGAATCGAGACGTCAAGGGCCGACACCGGCTCGTCAAGCACGATCAAGTCGGGCTCGACCGCCAACGCCCGGGCGATGCCGATGCGCTGGCGCTGTCCACCGGAAAACTCATGTGGGAATCGGTTGACATGTTCGGGGTTCAGCCCGACTCGTGCCATGAGGTCCTTAACGCGGGCCACTTCGTTGCCTCGATGAAGCCCGTGTATCTTCATCGGCTCACTCACGATGGCCTGCACGGTCATCCGGGGGTTCAGCGAGGCATACGGGTCTTGGAAGACCAACTGCATCCGTCGGCGAGCCTCGCGAAGTTCCCGTGCACCTGCGCTGACGATCTCGAGTTCTTGGAACTTCACCGAGCCTGAGGTAGCTGGTACCAGACCGAGAATGGTGCGCCCGGCGGTCGACTTTCCGCAGCCGCTCTCGCCGACCAGGCCGAGGGTTTCTCCGGCGCTTACGTCCAGACTGATGCCAGATACCGCCTGTACGGTACCGACTTGGCGACGGAGCAGCCCGGCACGGATGGGGAACGTCTTCACAAGGTCGGTGACCTGAAGAACGGTCTGGCGGCTCACAGTGGTGCCTCCGTGGTCATCAGTTCTTTGGCGAAGTGACAGGCCGAGGTGTGGGCGAAGCCCACCGTATGCAACTCCGGACGCTGGTTGTCACAGATACCCGCCTGTTTGTGCGGGCAACGCGGGTTGAACGCGCAGCCGGTCGGCAGAAAGATCAGCGATGGCGGTTGACCCTTGATGCGGTGGAGTCGCTCCCCTGGCACTCGACGGTCGAGCCGGGGAAGCGAAGCGAGCAGGCCCTGTGCGTAAGGGTGGGCGGTGCGGTAGTACACGTCGTCGACGCTGCCCAGTTCTACTTGGCGCCCGGCGTACATCACCATGACCCGGTCTGCGACGCCGGCGACGACACCCAGATCATGGGTAATCAACAGCAGAGAGCTTTCGGTGCGATCCTGGATGCGTTCGAATACCTCCATCACCTGAGCTTGGATGGTGACATCGAGCGCCGTCGTCGGTTCGTCAGCGATCAGTACGTCGGGTTCGTTCGCGATACTCATGGCGATCATGGCCCGCTGACGCATTCCACCGGAGAACTCATGAGGGTACTGATCGACCCGCCGAGATGGCTCGGGGATACCAACGATGTCGAGCAGGTCAACCACTCGTGACCGAGCGTCCTTCGCCGAAATCTCTCTGTCGTGCACGTCAATGGCTTCGATGATCTGCTGGCCGATGGTCATCACCGGGTTCAATGACGCCAGGGCATCCTGAAAGACCATCGCAATTTTGTTGCCGCGGTAATGGCGCAGCTCGCTTTCTGGTCGGCCGAGTAGGGATTCTCCTCGGAACAGCACCTCTCCTGAGATCTGTGCCGACTTGGGCAGCAACCCCAAAATGGCCATAGAGGTGACGCTCTTGCCCGAACCCGATTCGCCAACGATGCCGAGGGTTTCGCCCGCAGCCACGTCGAAACTGACCTTGTCGACGGCCTTCACCACGCCGTCATGGGTCTTGAAACTCACGGTAAGGTCGCGTACCGAAAGTACGGGCGCGTTCACGCTGGCGGCCATCAGTGCTTCGCCTGCGGATCGGTAGCATCTCGAAGCCCATCGCCAAGGAAGTTCACGGCCAAGGTGACCAAGATGATCAGCAGCCCCGGGAAGTACAAAAGGTAGCCCTTTGTGGCAATCGTCTCCTTCCCGTCGGCCAACAACTTGCCCCATGAGGTCTTGGGCGGTTGCACACCGAACCCAAGGTACGACAACGTCGACTCGGCGATAATGGCTGCGGCGACCGCCAGCGACGCGTTCACCATGATTGGGCCGACCAGGTTCGGGATGATGTGTCGGAGAATGATGCGAGTATGCGAGCAGCCGATCGCCCGCGCCGCTTCAACGAATTCTTTCTCCTTGAGTGAGAGCACCTGGCCACGCACGATTCGTGCAATACCCATCCAGCCAAGCCCGGCGAGAACGAAGATAATAGTAATCTCGGAGTTACCGAACTGCTGAAGGGCGATAGCCAGGACAGCAAGAGCCGGCAGAAGCAAGAAGAGGTCAGTGGCCCGCATCAGAATCTGATCGGGAACCTTGCCGAAGTATCCTGCGACGGCACCAGTTAGGGTGCCAAAGACCGTAGCCAGGACCGAGACGAACAGGCCGATCTTCAGGGAGATCCGGCCGGCATAGAGACATGTTGTGAGGTAGTCACGGCCGACCAGGTCGACGCCAAACCAATGTTTTCGTGATGGCCCAACGGCGTCGGCGAGCAGATCCTGCTTGTTCGGGTATGGCGCAATCCACTTCGCCCCGAAACAGCAGACGCAGAGAACGACCAGGATCACGAGACCAAGCATGGCCAGCCGATGCCGGAAGAATCGCCGACGGAACAATTGCCACTGCGTCAGCGCAACGGGGGCCGTGCCTTCCAGCAGCGTGAGGTCCGCGATCTCCGGGTTGACAACGGGAGTCATTTCTAACGTCATGCCAGCCGCACCCTTGGGTCCAACACGCTATACAGCATGTCTGCGATCAGATTAAACAGAATAACGAAAAGGCCGGTGATGATCATGAACGCCAGCACGACGTAGATGTCACCGCTCAGCAGGGCATCGATAAAGAGTCGCCCCATGCCCGGAATGGAGAAGATGCTCTCGGTAATGATCAGGCCGCCGAAGAGGGCGCCAGTTTGAGTGGCGACATCGGTCACCAGCGGAATGAGCGCATTGCGGAACGCGTGTCGGAACACAACCCTACGTCTGGGGACACCCTTCGCCCTGGCTGTGCGAACAAAATCACTTGAAAGCACATCGAGCATCGAAGCTCGCTCGAAGCGGCTCCATTGAGCAATGAGCTGTACCGTCAGTGTGAGGACCGGTAGAACCAGGTGCCTCAGGTAGTCGGCATTTATCCCTTTTTTCCCGGTGCTGTGCAGACCGATGAAGTAAAAGAAGGGGCGAGGCAGATGAAACTTTTGCTTGAGATAGACGCCCAGAACCTGGATCAGTAGAAGCCCAAACCAGAAAGGTGGCATAGCCACGCCGACGTACGACAGGCCCGTGAACACATAGTCCGGGACTGAGTACTGCTTAATGGCGGAAAAGACCCCGATACAGATCGACAGGATGAGGGCCAAGAGAATGCCCCAGATGATCAGCTGCACGGTAAATCCGAGAGCCCGGGTTATCATCGGCCACACGGCACCACCGGTGCGGGTGCTGATGCCGAAGTCGCCATGGATCACTCGGCCAAACCATTTGAAGAACTGGATGGGAATGGGATCGTCGAGCCCATATTTTGCTCGGGCCCGGATCAAGGCGTTCGGGTCCTTGAGCTGACGGAACTTCACCGTGGGGTCAAATGAAAGTCGAACCGCCACGAACACGACGAACGACGCCACGAACAGCACGGGTATCGAATACATCACCCGACGAGCAACGTAACTGAACACCGGACCCCACCTCCTGTCACGAAATCTACCTGAAATGTGCGAGAGGAAGCCCGGCTAGGCCGGGCTTCCTCTCGATTAGCGCATTTTTGGACGAGCCTTACTTGCTCAACGTCCAGGTGTTCATGTTCCAGAACGGCCCGAGGACGGTATTGTCCGTCGGTCCGGTGAGCTTCTTGCTCCACAGGGTGATATCCGGCAACGGATCGAGCGGGATCGATGTGGCATCGGCGGCCAACAACTTGTCGATGTCTTTCGAAATGGCGATCCGCTTCGCATCGTCGAGCTCGCGATCCGCAGCCTGCAGCTTCTCGTCAAGACCGGCAATCTTGGTCCGCGTCCAGTTCGTGCCACTCTGCTTGTTGGCGTCCGAAGGGATATTCGACGAGAGGAACAGTGAGGTGAGGGCCGGAAGCGGGAAGGTAGCAACCTGAGCGTAGATCGCAGCCTGGAAGTCACCAGCAGGCAGGATCTTTCCGAAGAGGTCGCCGGCCTTGGCGTTGTCGGCCTTCATCTCAAAGCCCGCCTCCTTCAGCTGTGCGATCAGGATTTCCTGGGTGAGTTCACGACGCTTGTTGCCCGCAGTAGTGCGCAGCGCGAAGGACGCACGAGCCCCCGCCTTGGCATAGATACCGTCGGCACCCTTCGCCCAGCCAGCCTTGGTCATGAGGTCGTTCACCTTGGTGAGGTCCTTCTTGTAGACCGAGAAGTCTGAACCGGCGAACTTGCTCACGATGGGCGGGTTAAAGCTTTGCACGGCAGTCTTCACGCCGAGCCCACCGAACAACTTGTTGACGACCCCATCACGATCGACGGCATAGGCCAGTGCCTGACGAACCTCAGGTGTATCGAACGGGGCCTTGGAGTTGTTTATCCAAATGGCTTCGACCGAGCCGGTGTTGGCCGTGTAGGAATTGTTGCCCTCTACGCCAGCAGTGATGGCATCAACGACCGCAATCTGCGGCTGGGGATGAATCATCGACACTTCGCCAGCCTTGTACGCCTGGAATTCAGCGGCGGTATCAGCAACGATCTTGAAGACGACCTTCGAGATCTTGGGCTTGTCACCCCAGTACTTGTCGTTGGGCACGAGAGTGATCGAAACGCCCTTGTCCCACTTGTCGATCATCCATGGACCGCCTGAGAACTTGAAACCATCCTTCATCTCGGCGTTGCGATCCTTGCCGGCGAGGAACTTGCTCGGCATGATGCCGTAGCTGCCACCGAAGAGTCCCTTCCAGTCGGCGTAAATCTCTTTGAAGGTAACGACTGCGATGTCGGGCTTCGACGCGTCGACCGACTCGATCTTGTCGTATCCCGTGGCGTCGTAGATGTCTTTGGCGTCAGGCCCAGCGATCTGCTCGAACATGTACTTGAAATCGGCCGAGGTGATGGGGTCACCGGTCGACCAGACCGCCTTGGGGTTGATCTTGTACGTCACGACCTGCTTGGGGGTACTGACCACCGTGGGCTCGCCATCCAGAATGGCCGACGGCTTCACCGAGTACACGCCCTTATCGTTGACGGTATCGAAGGCGCGGGGCAGGACCGGAACACCCATCATCCAAAAGCCCCAGGACGAACCGCCGCAGCTGTTGATGAAGTCAGCACAGTCGGGCTCTTGCTCAGCACCGATGATAAGTGGGTCGGCATTGGGAATGGGGGCCGGGGGTGCGGTAGTAGGGGCCGCAGGTGCGGTCGTGGGGGCCGCAGTGCTGCCGGCCGCCGTGGTCGAAGCACCTTGGGCGGTTGTCGTGACAGTGGTGGTATCAGCGGATTTGGTACTGCTGCCGCAGGCGGCAGCGAAAACGGCGGTACCAAGCAGCAGCGCTGCCATCTTGGCACCAGTAGAAGTTCTCTTCACGTGGGTCTCCTCTCGGGAACGGGATGTACTGTCGTTCGACCAATCAGCGCGGCTACTCCCCTTCAAATGGGCCGAACGACTTAAAGCTACTACTTAGTAACGAATTGTGGGGACATGGAGAATGCTTGAGTTTCAACGCCAGGCGCGAGCTGATCCGAACAGACCCGCCGCGCCGGGCGTAGCACTGACGCCCGTGACGCTGGCGGCGAAAACGCCGAGTGCCGGAGCCCGATAGAGCGGAAGTGACGCCACGTCAGCCCAGATCGATTCATCCACCTTGTTCAACGCCTCAGCCGCGTCGGCTTCGGTCAAGGCCGAGGCAGCTTGCTTCATCAGCGACGCTGCGCTGGCGCTTGCGTAGCGACCGACGTCTGCCGATGCGTTCTGGGTGTATCGTGCCGTGCGGTTCGCCAGGCTGAGCTCGCCGGATCCGGTCAGGAGAGCCAAGTCCCACGGACCGCCTTCCACCACCTCGTTGGTATTCGGAGTGGGCACCAGTGTGATGCCAGCAGGGGCGCACTGCGCAACGACGGCGTCGGCGACCGCCTGGCCAAGTGTGCCAGCGGGATCGTAGAAAAGGGTAAGGGCCAGCGGTCGACCGGCCTTTTCCGCCACGCCCGTTTTGTTTGAGATCGTGTAGCCGATTTTCGCCAGTAGCTCCTTGGCTCGGTCAGCGCCTGCCCCTGCGGAACTGGTCAGATCCGTTCGCCGGTACCCGACTTCGGTGGGTGCGAGCATCCGGTTGTCGGCGGCGACAGCCTCGGGCAGTACCGGGATGACACGACTGGCTAGCAGGCTCGTTCGATCGATGCAGGCGCTCAGTGCCTGTCTCAGGGCTCGCTGTTGCAGCTCGGGCTTGCCGAAATTGACCACCAGCTCGGTTAACGCCACAGGCGCACTCTTGGTCAGGGTAACGCCAGAGCCGGCATGGATGGCGTCAAGTTTGGATGCGTCGGCGGGCAAGCCCAACACGTGGGCTGCACCCGTACGCATCGCTTCGAGCTGGCTGGCTACGGGAATGGCCTTCACCAAAATGCCACCCTTGGCTACCGCTGGGGCAGCCCAGAACTTGTCGTTGATCGTCAGCAGCACCCCTTCGGTCGACACGCTGCTCACTCGGAACGGGCCACCGGAGACCGCGGCCTTTGGGAGCTCTTTCGCGAGCGACGACCCGGTGTTCCATGCTGCCGCGAGGCGGATGGCGCTGGCATCGTCAAGGGTCGTCATGTCGGTGACCTTGGCGGCCGCCAGCACCACGTGCGCAGGCATCATCGACTGAAAGAGCCATTTCCAGTCGGGCTCGCTCGAGTCGAAGCTGACGGTCACATGCTTGACGTCCTGGCAGCCCAATGACAGATGCTGGTATCGCGGCTCGGCTGCGGTCTGGAATGCGGGGGAAGTCGTGCCGTTGGCGACCTTCTGCAAATATTTGCCGCTGCCGGCAAGCGCCGCAAGGCGGAAATCGTCACAGCCGATCGGCTCGCCATCGCTCCACGACGCGTCGGGACGGATCGTGTATTGCAGTAGCAACGGGTCGGTCGTGACTATCTTTGGTGCCTCGGCCAGCAGGTCCTGATCCAGGATGGGCTCACCGCGTGCTCCCGAACGGAAGGGACTGGGCAGCACCAGGGACATCACGGCCGCGTTATCGGTTGGGAGTTGAGTGACAAGGTGCGGATTCAGGTCGGTAACGCCATAGGGCACCGCGACCACGATTGGCGTGTCGGCAGCACGAACACTGGACGGCACCCGAACCACGGGGATCGTCGGCACCGTGAATGGTGCCAGCGCTACTGTGGATGGGGGTGTCGTCGGCGCGGGCGGCACCGTCGTACCACTAGGAGAACCCCCGACCAGTTCAGTTGGCGCAATGCTCGTCGACGACCCCGTAGAGACCTTTGTACCTCCCACGGCAAGGGCGGGGGGCGTCGTGACCGGAGCCGGGACAGCGGTGGTAGTCGGCGACAGGGTCGGAACCGAAGCGAGGCCGCCGGCGACGACGGCTCGCTGACGCAGTGCGCCAGGGAACAGAACCGAGACGGCCAGACAAGCCAACCCCACGGTGATTGAGACGGCAGCGACAAAGCTCAGCCGACGGTCTCGGCGTTCTCGAAAGTTCAGATGGGTATCGTCAGTCATAGGGTGGTGAGCCATCAACCGCGGGCGGATGGCCAAGAAATCAACCTATGCGGTCCACAATGATTTCAGGACGCACGCAGCCGATACTGCACCAACTGGGCAAAATCGTCGGGCAAAAGGCTGGCGCCACCAACGAGAGCACCATCGATATCGGGCATGGACATCAACTCGGTGACGTTCGAGGGCTTTACGCTGCCGCCATACTGAATACGAACCTTCGCCGCCGTGTCGGCACCAGATGCCGCGGCAACCGTCTGACGGATAGCGGCGCACACCTCCTGCGCGTCTTGCGACGTAGCCGTACGACCTGTGCCAATCGCCCAGATCGGTTCGTAGGCAATCACCATCGCGGCCACGTGCGCGGGCGAGCGACCTTCGAGCATCGACATGACCTGGCCGAGCACCTTGTCGTTGGTCTGACCGGCCTCACGCTCTGCCAGAGTCTCGCCGCAACACGCGATCGGCCTCATGCCAAGGGCTTGAATGGCCGTGATTTTTTTGGCGACCATCTCGTCGGTCTCACCGAAGAGCTCTCGACGCTCGCTGTGGCCCACGATGACATACTGCACGTTCAGCTTGGCCAGGAAGTGTGGACTGATCTCGCCCGTGAAGGCTCCCTTTTCTTCCCAGTGGCAATGCTGGGCCCCCAACGCCATCGGGATGTCGTCGGATTCAATGACCGTCTGTACCGATCGCAGGTCGGTGAACGGCGGATGGATGCTTACCTCGACCGATAGATAGTCCTCCTTGTTGAGCAAATAGCTCAGCTTTTGGACCGACTGAATGGCTTCGAAGTGGTTGTGGTGCATCTTCCAGTTGCCGCTGATCAGCGGCATGCGATCGGCCATGACAGATCCCTTACGTAGCGTTTGGTGCGTGACGGAGTGCGGCCAGACCGGGGAGGTCGCCGAGCTCGAGAAGTTCGAGTGAAGCGCCGCCGCCGGTGGAGACGTGCGAGACGTCGTCGGCGAACCCGAATTGAGCCAACGCGGCAGCGGAATCTCCGCCACCGACGACGGTGAACGCCTTCGTCTCGGCCATGGCCTCGGCGATGGTGCGCGTGCCGTTCGCGAATCGGGCATCCTCGAACATGCCGAGGGGACCGTTCCAGAAGACCGTGCGGGCATCCATCACCACGTCAGCGAAGGCAGCCGCAGTGCCGGGCCCAATGTCGAAACCTTTGGCGCCAGCCGGCAGGCGGGTGCCCCATGTCTGCACGTTTCCGTCTTTATCGACCCCAATGATGTCTTCGGGAAGATGAATCGTCTTGCCGCTCGCCAGCAAACGCTTGCAGGTGTCCACTTGATCGGGCTCGAACAATGAGTCGCCGATTGGGTACCCCTGAGCGGCAAGGAAGGTGAAACACATAGCCCCACCGATGGCTAAGGCGTCGACGACATTCAGTAGCGCCTCGACCACACCCAGCTTGTCGCTGATCTTGGAGCCACCAAGCACCGCAACGAAGGGATGCTTTGGGTTCTCTCGCAACCCAAGCGTGACGTCTACTTCCTTGGCCAACAGGCGGCCCATGGCCGATGGCAACGTCTGTGGGGGCCCGACAATAGATGCATGGGCACGGTGGGCCGCGCCGAAAGCATCATCGACGTAGGCGTCAATGCCTGCGATCAGCTCGGCAACGAAGGTCGGATCATTTCCCTCTTCACCCGCGTTGAACCGCAGGTTCTCGAGCAGTTCGACGCCCGGAGCCAGTTCAGCCAACCGAGCGCGAACGGGGTCCATCGAATACTTCGGGTTCGGCACGCCCTTCGGGCGTCCAAGGTGGCTCGCACACACGACGGTGGCCCCGTGCTGCTGCAGCCAGGTAATGGTCGGCAGGGCAGCACGAATGCGGAAGTCGTCGGTGATCACTCCGTTTTCCATGGGCACGTTGAAGTCCGTGCGCACCAGAACTCTCTTGCCTTCCAGGGGAAGCAAGTCCTCAAGTATCGGCAGCGACATGCTTACTTCTTCTTTGCGGCAGTCTTGTGGTTGGCCTTGCCAACGATGAGCGACAGATCGACGAGGCGGTTCGAGTAGCCCCATTCGTTGTCGTACCATCCGAGCACCTTCACAAGGTTGCCCTGGCTCATCGTGAGATCGCTGTCGAAGATGCAGCTGTGCGGGTTCCCGACGATGTCAGACGACACGATCGGGGCGTCGGTGTACTCGAGAATGCCTTTGAGCGCTCCCTTGGCCGCAGCAGCCCGAAAGGCAGCATTGATCTCCTCAACCGACGCGTCCTTCTGCAAAATGGCGACGAAGTCGGTGATGGAACCGGTAGGAACCGGCACGCGCAGCGACGTACCATCGAGCTTGCCCTTCATAGCTTCAAGCACCAGGCCAGTGGCCCGTGCCGCGCCGGTGGATGTGGGGGTGATGTTTATGGCCGCGCCACGGGCCCGACGCAGGTCCTTGTGGGGGCCGTCGACCAAGGCCTGATCGCCGGTGTACGCGTGAATGGTGGTCATCAGACCCTGCTGCACACCGAAGGCGTCGTCAAGCACCTTGACGAGCGGTACGAAGCAGTTGGTGGTGCATGAGGCGTTGGAAACCACGAAATGCTTCTTCGGGTCAAACGTCTTGTGATTTACGCCGTAGACGAAGGTGGCGTCGGCACCGTTGGCCGGTGCTGACACGATGACACGGGGCGCGCCCGCTTCGATGTGTAGAGCGGCCTTGTCTCGGTCGGTAAAGAAACCGGTGGATTCAATGACCACGTCGACGCCCAACTCGCCCCACGGCAGGTTGCGCGGATCACGCTCGGACACCACGCGCAGGAAGTCGTCGCCGACCTTGATACCGTTCTTGGTCTCGGTGACCTTGTACGGCAGACGGCCCATCACCGAGTCGTACTGCAGCAGGTGTGCCATTTGATCAAGCGAACCGAGGTCGTTCACGGCGACGAAGTCGATGTCGGCTCCAGCCTTCTTTGCAGCACGGAAAAAGTTGCGGCCAATGCGACCGAATCCATTGATGCCGACACGAATAGTCATGGTGATTCCTTCCAACCAGGGGGGCGAACCGGCGAATCCTAGCCAAAATGATCATCCGATGAGGCGATTCAGCGGATTATGCGACCAGCGTCACAGGTCGTTATGGCGATTGATGTCGCGATGTTGCACTCGTACTTGCGGGCCATGACCCGCCAGTCGCCTGCCAAGTTCCTCCGACAACGCCACCGCCCGATGACGACCACCCGTGCAACCAATGGCAATCGTGAGGTAACTCTTGCCCTCCACGACATAGGCCGGCAGCAACAGCGTGAAGAGCGACTCGATCTGATCGAGGAACTTTGACGCCAACTCGTTGCCGAGCACATAGTCCTTCACGTCGGGATCCAGCCCACTCTGAGCCCGCAGTGTGTCGACCCAAAACGGATTCGGCAAAAAGCGCACGTCGAAGACAACATCGACGTCGAGTGGCAGCCCGTGTTTGAAGCCGAAGGACACGACAGTCGTCTGCATACCGACACGCTCGACATCGTCGCTGAACAGCTCCGTGACG